>NZ_MTPV01000066.1:0-62214 GCF_002009585.1 Arthrobacter sp. SRS-W-1-2016
TGGGGGAGGCATGGGGTTCCGTCCTGATCTGATCGTTTCATCGCGGCTCTTGCCGGGAAAATAAGCTTGCTTACTTTAGAGTCTACGCGTAAAGTCTACATTGTAGATAAGTTCCTACCTAGGTTCGAGGAAGCAGGCTCAAGCGCATGGCAGCGGGCCGTTCGCACCGCCTCGGAAGTCCGTGACTGCGCAGCACGCATGGACCGTCAAAACCGCACTTACCCACCATCCACCTTTACTTACACTCAATAGTAAGTATGCTTACTAATGAATGCCCCAGGCCGCCGGCCAGGGCACGCAAACAAACAAGGGAGATTCACATGTTGCTTTGGATAGCCATCATTATCGCCGTTCTCTGGCTTCTCGGCCTGCTCGGCGGCATCGGCGGAGGCCTCATTCACATCCTTCTGGTCGTCGCTGTGATCGTTCTGATCTTCCACTTCGTCCGCGGCAGGTCACGCGTCTAGCCTCCAGCTGCCACGCTGCCGCCCCTCCTGGGCTTAAGTCCAGGAGGGGCGGCGCATTTAAGAGCCGGACTCCTCCGGGGAACGGCCTTCAGCTGCCCCCGGCCTCTACTTCTTCAAAAGGCTCCGGGGCTTCCACCCGGCCCAGGAGCGACAGGCGGCTCGCGATTCTGGCCATGTCAACGGTCTGGGCGCTTGTCTGCCGGGAGCCACTCGGATGCGCCGGGTCCCGGGCCGGATCACCGGCTAAGTCCCAGTCCAAGCGGCCGTGTCCGACCAGGAACAGCGTGATGCCCCGGTCGTAGAGGACATCCACCACATCGCTGAACCGTTGCCAGGCCGATGCGGACCCGGCAGCCGACTCGAACGTGGGCGAGGGTATGCCGTCGATCACCCAGGTTTCGTAGTCCTCCGCCAAGGCGAGGTAGTCCGCCGTCGACATGATGCCTCCGCACAATTCCGCGAAACCAACCCAGAGCATGTCGTCGGCCGCTTTGACGGTGAGTCGTTGCGTTGTGGGCGTGAGGATCCTCTCTTGCGATTTCGACGGCGGGAACAAACCGAAAGCTCCCAGCTGCGCCGGCGTTCCGGGGGTAATGATCCTGCCCCTGCTGAAGCCATCCTGCCCGGGAGCCACTAGAGCCAGTTCTTCCGCTTGAAGATGACCCACATGACAAAGCCCGCGAGAACCATCATGCCGAGTGCCATGGGATAGCCGAGCGGCCAATGGAGTTCAGGCATAACATCGAAGTTCATGCCGTAGAGCCCGGTCACGAATGCGGGTGCGAAGAAGATCGCGGCCCACGAGGAGATCTTCTTCGTTTGTTCGTTTTGTGCCGCGCTCGCCTCGTTTTGCCGGTTCGCGGTCAGGGTCCCGTCGAGGGTCAGGGCGTTTTGGAGCAGGTCGCGGAACCCGTTTGCCCGGGAAATTACCTGCTCGACGTGGTCTTCCACGTCGCGGAGTTTGCGTTGCAGTTCGATGTCGACCCGGTATTTCTCGAACCCGCGCTTCAGGGCGGCCATCATTTCGGGGAGCGGGTTGATCGCGCGCTGGAACTGGATGACCTCCCGGGCGAGTTCGTAGATGCGCCGCGAAACCAGGGGATCGCCGCCGAAGAGCTGGTCCTCGATCTCGTCGATGTCGTTTTCCAACCCGGAGATCACGGGGCCGTAGTCGTCCACCACCTGGTCCAACAATGCGTACAGGACGGCCTCGGGACCATGGCGCAGCAGCTCGGGTTGTTGTTCCAGATCGCGACGGACCTGGGCCACCCCGGGTGTTTCAGCGTGCCGGACCGTGACTACGAAGTTCTTCCCCGTGAAGATATGAAGTTCACCGAACTCCACGGTCTCCGTAGCGTCCACGTATCTGGCCGGCCGGAGGACCGTGAAGAGGTTGTTGTCGTACCGTTCCAGCTTGGGCCGCTGGTGGGCATTGACGGCGTCCTCGACGGCGAGCAGGTGGAGGCCGAACTCGGCAGCCACTGCCGCCATTTCCGTCTCGTCCGGCCGGTACAGTCCAATCCACACCATTCCGCCGTGCGCGGCCAGTGTTTCGACGCTTTGCTCAAGGCTTTCCGGAGTCGCGGTCCGGATACCGTTTACATAGACGGCATTGTCAATGATGGTCACGAGGTTATTCTCCTCCGCTACTGCAACGCCCCGATGATTGACCCGGCGGCGGTCATGGCCACGATGTCGTGGCCGGAGTCGATGAGGGTCACGGGGGACGGCCTGCCCGCGAAACCGTTGTGGATGACGTGGCCGCCCACGCGGAAGACGACAGCAATTACCAGCGCGAAGAAGCCGCAGGCCAAGCTGCCATGCACGCCCAGCTTTCCGATGAGGACGGCCAGCAGAATGCTCGTGAGTGCTGCGGCAACCATCATGGGGATCCAGATTCCAGCCCCGCCGTCGATCTTCTTGAGGTCTTCTTCGGTCTTGCCGATGGCCTGCATCCATCGTCTGCCGAGGACCGCCGGCATGTACCAGACAAATCCGATGACCATGCTTGAGAAGAATGCCAGGAGTATGGCCAGCCAGTTGATGTGCGGAAGAGAAGAGAGCCAATCCATTCTGGAATCCTAGTCGGCTTGGCTGACCGGCGAATCAGGGGAAACTTGCGTTTTCGCCCGTTTGGTAGCCCCGGCCGTTTCTGCCGCGCCCACGAGCCTGCCGATGAGAGGTTCTGTCCGGTAGGGGATATGGGTGTGCAGGGCAAGGACCGTTTCCGTGCGAATGACGCCTTTGGTTCTGAGGATGGAGCGAAGCGCGGTTTGCAGGTTGTGCGTGTCGGTGGCCACCACCCGGCACAGGAGATCGCCCCGCCCTGAAATTTCATGCACCTCAAGGACCTGGGGGATGCGGCGGAGGGCTCCGATGACCCCGTCGAGTTCCCGGTGGGTCACCTCCAGCGTCACGAAGCCGACGACGTCGTACCCCACCTTTTCGAGGTCGACCTCGCGGCCGCCGTCGTTCAGTACGCCCGAGCGGACCAGGCGGCGCATCCTCGATTGGGCGGTGTTGCGTGCAATCCCCAGGGACTCGCTAAGTTCGCCGATCTGTACCCGGGGATCACGGATCAACTCGAGCAGGATCTTCAGGTCCGTCGGATCGAGGCTGTTCAAATCATCACTCCGGATCATTTTTAGTCATCGACAAACATCAATTTTGACTGTTCTGATCAATTGTTTCATGGAGATCTGATCTATCCAGCAGGTTTGCGACATCCTGTTGCCATCAAATATTTTGGGCCGCATAGTCCCGGCCCACAAAGCCAGGTTCCGTGACGGCCGCTGAGGCAAAGGCACGGAAATGACGGTCTTTAGCGAACTCCGCATGCGCCAGGCCACCGCCGGGCGCTGGGGCTGGGATGCTTCCACCACGGCGCGGCTGGTTTTGGCCGGCGCCGTCATGTTCACGCTCCTGGTCGGTGCCAACTTGGCGAGTCCGCTTTATCCGTTGCTTCAGGCGGAACTGGGGATCACCTCACTCGGGGTGACAATTGCCTTTGCAAGCTACGTCCTGGCACTCGTCGCTGTGCTGATGCTCGCCGGCCACTGGTCGGACCACATCGGCAGGCGTGCGGCACTGGTGCTGGCTGTCCTCGTGGGCTTGGCCGGCGGCCTGGTTTTCGCCAACGCGGACAATCTCCTGATGCTCTCGGCCGGCCGGATGCTCCAAGGCGTCGCCGTCGGCCTTGCCACCGGAGCGAGCTCAGCGGCTTTGCGTGAATTGCTTCCGTCCCGGCCGGAGTGGGCTTCGCGCTTCACCTTGCTGTCGTCCTCCGGAGGTGTGGCCGCGGGTCCCGCCATCGGCGGATTGCTCTCGCTGCTCCCGGGCGCTACCTCAACGCCGTTCTTCATCCACGCTGCCGTCCTGCTTCTTCTGCTGATCCCACTGTGGCTCCTCAAGGCTCGTCCGGCGATTCGGCCTGCCGAAGGCCCGCGTCCCTACACCGTGCTTGCCCCGCGGCGACCCTCCGTTTCGCGGGAAGCCAGGGGAGCCTTTTGGCTGGCCTCCAGCGTGGGATTCCTCAGCTTTGCCGTGTTCGGATTCTGCCTTTCGCTTGCGCCCGGCTACTTCGCCGTCGTCGTGCACGCCGATTCCCGCCCCATGACCGGGCTGCTGGCCGGACTCACGCTCGGGGCGTCCGCTCTCAGCCAATTGCTGACAGTCCGCGGCCGGTTCGCCGTCCCCGCTGGACTGGCCGTCCTGGGAGTCTCCATTGTGCTGGTCGGCGTGGCGGCTTCTTTGTCCAGTCCGGTGCTGCTGGTGGCGGCGAGTCTGTCCGCCGGGGTCGGGCAGGGGATCGCCTTCCGGCTCGTGTTCAATGACGTTGCCAGCAAGGTGGAGGCGTCCCGGCATGCGCAGATCATCAGCACCGTCTATGTCATCACCTACCTTGGCAGTGCCGTGCCGGTCATCGGGCTGGGTCTGGCCGCCTCGGTCATCGGCTTGAGCGCCGCTGCCAGCTATTTCACCGTGGTGTGCGGGCTGGCAGCTGCCGTGCTCGCTGTCCTGTCCCTCCGCAGGGTGCTCCGGAAGGGCTGAGCGGCAGTTAATCCCGCATAGCCAAGTTCGCAAAGATTGATTTGCAAAGAAATGCTTGCAAAGGTTTCTTTGCAAGAGTAGCGTTTCCGACATGGACAAGGCCCCAGAGCAGGAATTCCCCGTCCGCAAGGTCGATACGGCGTCCCTCAAAGCGCTCGCGCACCCGTTGCGCGTTCAAATTCTCGAGATGCTGTCCCGTTATGGGCCGCAGACTGCCTGCAGCCTGGCCGAGCTCCTCGATGAATCCAGTGGCGCCACGAGCTACCACTTGCGGCAACTTGCCAAATTCGACTTCGTCCAAGAGGTGCAAGGCAAGGGGACTGCGCGGGAGCGGTGGTGGGAGCGGCCCAGGGGAGCCATCCAGATCACCTCGCCCGAGTTGGCTCATTCACCGGCAACGCAGGAGGCATCGCGGCTGGTAACCCGGGAGTTTGAACGGAGCAGGCAAGCAGTCCTCGCCGACTTCATGGCACACGGGATGGACTCCCTGGACGAAGATTGGCTTGACGCAGCCATCGTCAACACCGCCAACGCCCGGATGTCAGCCGAGCAGCTCGCCCGTTACTCCCGTTCCATGGAAGCCTTCGCCCGCAAGCTCCTGGAAGAAATCAGGAGCGAACCCGAGGCGGACGATGCCCGCCCCGTGCAGATCCACTTCAACGCATTCCCGATCCTGGGCGTCCCGGCGTGGGCCGGGGACAAGAAATCCCGCGACGCAAAGTCGCAGGCAGCAGACACCGAAGGGAAAGAATCATGAGCACTGCCACCGCATCATGCGGCACTTACCGCCGGCCCTCCATGTTGGAGTCGGCAGCCGCCGGTATCGGAACCAGCCTGGTCTCGTGGGCCGAGCGTAGGCGGTACATCCCTCCGGCCGAGCTGGCCATGAAGCGAGCGGCGTTCACGCGCCGGCAGGAACTCGGTGAATTGCGCCGGGACGCACTGGGGGCCGCACACTCGGGACTCGAGCCACGTCACTGAGCCGATCTCATCCACGCCGGGTCCAAGCCGGCTGCTATTCCGGCAGCGGACCGTGGTTGCCCTGGATGTGGGCAAAGACCAAGGTGGTTTCGGTGTGGCCCACCACGGGGTCCGTCGCGAGGTTGTCCAGGACCCAGTCGCGAAGGTCGTCGGTGTTGGCAACCGCGATATGCAGAAGGTAGTCCACGGAGCCCGAGGTGTGGAACGTGGAGATCACTGCGGGGAGCGCGGGAACCCGGGCTGTGAAGCGGTCAATCTGGTCGCGGTCATGGGCGCGGAGGCGCACGGCGATCAGGGCCTGGACCGAACGCCCGATTGCCGGAAGGCTCAGGACGGCTTCGAAACCCTCGATGATGCCGCGTTCGGAAAGCGACCGGGTGCGCATGAGCGCCGTCGACGGTGCGATTCCGACCAGTTCGGCGAGCTGCTTGTTGGAGATCCGGGCATCGTCAACCAATGCCGCCAGGATGCGTTCGTCGATCGCATCCAAAGGCTCGCTGATGCCGACGGGCCGAACGTTCTTCGGGGTGGTGCTCACGGATCCTCCTGAAAGTGCTTTCTGTTCATCATAGAGGCCAATTTCCGCACAATCCATTCATTTGCACTGTCAATATCCGAATTATTGCCAGATACTAACCGAGTTCAACGGTGAATAATTCAAGGAGAACTGTGACAGCCATAGACACACTCGCAGTCCACGCGGGCCGGACAGGGCTCACGGAACAGGGCGTGCACGCCGTTCCCATCGACCTTTCAACCACTGCGCCTTTGCCTTCAGTCCACGACGGCGGCCTCGCGTACGAGCAGATGGCCACGGGCGGCGTGCCCCTCGACGGTCAAAGCACCGTGTACCAGCGTCTCTGGAATCCTACGGTAGCCAGGTTCGAAGACGGCGTAGCGGCGCTCGAAGGCGCAGCGCAATCCGTCGGTTTTGCCTCAGGCATGGCCGCGTTCAGCGCGGTGCTGCTCGCCGCCCAATCGGAAGGCAAGACGCACGTGGTTGCGGTGCGGCCCCTCTACGGTGGCACGGACCACGTGCTGGCCAGCGGCCTGCTTGGCAATCAAGTCACGTTCGTCAACGCCGACGGCGTGCGGGATGCCCTTCGTCCGGACACCGGCCTGGTGGTGGTGGAGACCCCCGCGAACCCGAGCCTGGACCTCGTGGACCTGAACCGCCTCGTGTCCGACGCGGGAGACGTTCCGGTCCTTGTGGACAATACGTTCGCGACGCCGATCCTCCAGCAACCGCTCAAGCACGGCGTCGCGATGGTGCTCCACAGTGCCACGAAATTCCTGGGCGGCCACGGCGATGCCATGGGCGGTGTCGTGGCAACGAGCGCGGAGTGGGCCACGCGGCTGCGCCGGGTCCGTGCCGTGACCGGCGGCATCCTGACTCCGTGGCCCGCGTACTTGTTGCACCGGGGCCTGGCGACCCTTCCCATCCGGGTGCGAGCCCAGCAGGACCATGCCCACAAGATCGCGGCTGTGCTCACGAGCCACGAACTGGTCGCCAAGGTCTATTACCCGGGGCTTCCCGAGTGCGATCCCCTGCACTTGGTGGGCACGCAGATGAGCGGCCCGGGCTCATTGATGGCTTTCGACCTCGAATCGGCCGAGCATGCGGAACGCATTCCCGGCGCCGTCCGCCTCATCACGCACGCGGTGTCGCTGGGCGGCATCGACACTCTGATCCAACACCCCGCCGGACTGACCCATCGCCCGGTGGCCCCGGAGGCCAAGCCCCAGGCGCGCATGCTGAGGCTTTCCATCGGCTTGGAAGATCCGGCCGACATCATCGAGGACCTGGTCCAGGCTATCGAGTCCACCCGTTAGCGTGTCCCGGATCCCGGAGCTGCCCTGAGTCTTGGTTACCCAAGGCAATCGACTGGTTACCTTGAGTCGTTCGCATTACCATGAAATTACTGGGGTTGTCAATTTCCAAAGGTGAATCGGATGACTCAAGGAGGCACTCGGAATGAGTGATGTCAGTCCACTAAGGAATGCAGTCCGCAAGGGAAGTGGCCTCAAGCAACTGGGTGGTACTTGGGGTGAACTCCTCGCCGAGTTCCTCGGCACGTTTGTCCTGATCGCTTTCGGCGACGGCGTCGTGGCCATGGCGGTTGCCGCGTTGCCCGGCTCGGGACGGGCCGCGACGTCGACCACGATCTTCATGGCCGCCGGCGACTGGTTGTTGATCACGTGGGGATGGGCCATCGCCGTAACGATGGCAATCTACGTCGGCGGCGGGGTCAGCGGGGCCCACATCAATCCGGCCGTGACGCTCGCTTTCGCGGTGCGGCGGAAGTTTCCGTGGAAGAAGGTGGGCCCCTATATCCTTGCCCAGATTGTCGGCGCGTTCGCCGGTGCCGCGCTGGTGTACCTGCTCTACCACGATGCCATCGACGCCTATAACAAGGCTGTCGGCACCGGGCGCGGGGATCCGAAGGGCCTGGCCACCTACTCCATTTTCGCCACGTTCCCGGCACCGTACTTCAACGGGAATCCCGTGGGGCCGCTGGTGGATCAGGTTGTTGGCACGGCTTTCCTCGTTTTGTTCGTCGTGGCGATCATCGACATGCGCAATACCGCCGTACAGGCGAACCTGGGTCCGTTCATGATCGGGCTGGCCGTGGCGGCGATCGGCATGTCCGTGGGCGCGAACGCCGGCTACGCGATCAACCCTGCCCGTGACTTCGGACCGCGGTTGTTTGCGTGGCTCGCCGGATGGGGCCAGACGGCGATGCCGGGCACTGTAGACGGGGCGTTCAGTTGGTATTTCTGGATCCCGATCGTCGGCCCCCTCGTCGGTGGAGTGATCGGTGTGCTGATCTACGACTGGTTTATCGGGGATGTGCTCCATGCGCGCACCCTGCTGGCGGAACCCACGCTTCCGGGACGGACCGGCGCGGACATCCCCCGGGCGTCCGAACCGAAGCAAGCAGCCTAGGGATAGCTCAGTCCCGCGGCTGATCCGCCGTGCCGTGCGGCGCGCGCACGGTCACGCGGAGGAGCCGACGACGGCGACCTGGCGCGCCGGGGACCGGTGCACGACGGCGGTGGTCACCGCCGTCGTGCACGCCAGTGCCATGACCGTCAAGGCGAGCGCCGCCCAGCCGAAAGCCTGGAAGGCGAGTCCTCCGGCCCAGCCGATGATGCTGGAAC
Source organism: Arthrobacter sp. SRS-W-1-2016 (assembly GCF_002009585.1). Classification (NCBI taxonomy): domain Bacteria; kingdom Bacillati; phylum Actinomycetota; class Actinomycetes; order Micrococcales; family Micrococcaceae; genus Arthrobacter; species Arthrobacter sp. SRS-W-1-2016. The sequence goes on from NZ_MTPV01000066.1 coordinate 8,661, forward strand.
CCAGGTAGTAGGAGAGGTTGTACAAGGACGCTGCTTGCGCGCGGCCGCTCGTCGCGATGGTCCCGGTCCAACCTGCACCGATGCTGTGCGCGGCGAAAAAACCGCCGGTGAAGACCACCAAGCCGGCCAGGACGGCGGCGATGTTGTCCCACAGGGTGAGTCCAAGGCCGGCTGTCATGGTCGCTATCCCGGCGAGCAGGACCGTGCGGCGGCCGAATCGCATGGACAAACCGGCTCCCCAGCGGGAGCTCACGGTTCCCGACAAATAGGCCAGGAAAATCAGGCTGACGACCGTGGCGGGAAGTCCGAAGGGCGCGGCGTGGAGTCGGAATCCGAGGTAGTTGTAGACAGCCACGAATCCACCCATCAACAGGAACGCTTGAACGTAGAGGGCCAGCAGCCGCGGATTGGAAGAATGGCCCGCCAGCGTCTTCATGGCTCCGCGGAAACCTCCGGCGGAACGGGGCGTGAAGCGTTGCGGCTTCGGGACCAGCAGCAGGAACAGGGCGGCAGACACTGTCGCCAGGACGGAGACTGCGAAGGCCGCGGCCCGCCAACCCCACAATTCACCGATGGGTCCCGCGAGCAAGCGGCCGGCCAGTCCGCCGAGGGTGGTGCCGGCGACGTAGCTGCCGGCGGCCAGCGCAGCGTGCACTTTGTTGACTTCTTCATTCAAGTAGGCGATCGCGATCGCCGGAATACCGCCGAGGGCCATGCCCTCCAATGCCCTCAAGGCGAGGACAAGGGGGAAAGTGGGAGCGAGGGGGACGAGCAGGCCCAGGACGGTGGCGGCCGCGATTCCGATGGCCATCGCACGCACGCGGCCGATCTTGTCGGCAACGAAAGACCAAGGCAGCACCGTTGCCGCGAGGCCTACCGTCGCCAAGGAGATGGTGAGCGCCGCCCCTGCGGCCGTGATGTGCAGTTCGTTCGCCATGAGCGGCAAGACAGCCTGGGTGGAGTACAGCTGCGCGAAGGTGGCCACCCCGGCGAGGGCCAGGCCGGCGAGGATCCGCCGGTAAGCGGTGGAGCCTTTCAGGTGGCCTTCCCAGTCGGACTCGGCAGGGCTCGGGGATGCTGCGCTTGTACTCACCTTTCCACAGTAGGGCGAGCCTAAGTGATGACTCCAATGCATTAGTTATTTAGGATTGATAGCAGATTTGGATGATTTACAACGGCGGTCGATCTGAGAGCGGACAAGCATGGACATCGAACACAAGCAATTGGTCCAATTACTCCCGTTGCTGCCACTGCTGGCCGAGCTTGGCCGCACCGAACATGTCACCGAGACAGCCGAACTGCTCGGAGTACCCCAATCGACGGTGAGCCGGGCGCTGGCCCGGGCAAGCGCCGTCGTCGGAACCGAGCTCCTGATCCGTGAGGGGCGCGGCGTCCGACTGACCCCTGCCGCGAAGACGCTGATTCCCTACATCGAGGCGGCGCTCGCGGAATTCCAGGCGGGACTCGACGTGGTCCGCCACGAGTCCGACGTTGTCCGCGGTCGAATCGCCGTAACCTTCCAGCACACCTTCGGCGAGGCGACGTTGCCACTCCTCATGAGCGCGTTCCGGAACCGGCACCCCACCACGGCCTTCGAGCTGAGCCAAGGAGCGCGCGCCGCCTGCCTTGAATCACTCATCGCCGGTGAAGCCGACTTCGCGTTGACGGCACCCGTGGCGGCTCCGGGCAGGAACCTTGGCTCGGCGGCGCTGTACCGCGAGCCGCTGCGGCTCGTGGTCCATCACCGCCATGCAGTGGCCCGGCGGCCCAGCGTGCGGCTCGCCGAGCTCAAGCACGAGCCGTTCGTTTCCATGGGCCCAGGCTTCGGCCTGCGCTCGCTGACCGACGCGATCTTCCGGGATGCGGGCTTTCGCCCACGGGTCGCTTTCGAGAGCCAGGATTCGCACACCATCCGCGGGCTCGTGTCCGCCGGCCTGGGGTACAGCATCCTGCCGCCCGGGGGACTGGGTCCGGGACCCCAAGGGGTTCTGGATTCCACCGACTTGGGGTGGGTGGAAGTACCGCTCGACTCGGAACTCGCATACCGGGAGATAGGGATAGCCTGGCGCGATCGGCGCACGGAGCCTGATCCCGTCAGGCGATTCCGCGAACTCGTGCTTTCCGAAGGGCCGGGGCTGCTCGCAGGGCTGGTCAGGGCGCGATCCGGAAGCGAGGCGCGGTCCGGAAGCCAGGCGCGGTCCGGAAGCCAATAGGAGCACCAAGCGGCCCGCGCTAGGCTTTTGGACGTGGAGACTGCAGAGAACACGACGCCCCGGCCTGACGTAACGGTCATCGGGCTCGACATCGGTGGCACGAAGACCCGCGGCGTCCGTTTCGAAGACGGCAAACCGGTCCGCGACGAAAGCACCGGCAGCTCCAACGTCCAGAACGTCAGCCGGGAGACGGCGGCCAGGAACCTCGCCGAGCTCTTCGCCATGATCGGTGGCGGCGACGTTGACCGCGTCCTCGCCGGCGCGGGCGGAATCGACACCGACGCCGATGCCCGCGCCCTCGCCGAGCTGATCGAACCCCATGTCCCCGGCGCCCAGGTCACGGTGGTCCACGATTCCCGCCTCCTGCTGGCGGCAGGCCGGGCGAGCACAGGAGTGGCTGTCATCGCCGGGACCGGATCCGCGGCCTGGGGTAAGAACGCCGAGGGGGAAGAAGCCCGTGCCGGCGGCTGGGGTTTTCTCCTGGGCGATGAGGGCAGCGGTTACTGGCTCGGCCGTGAGGCGGTGCGTCACAGCCTCCGCAGGATGAACAAGGGGCTGGAGCCGGATGGCCTCACAGCGGCCCTTTTGGAATCCTGCGGGGTGGACGATCCAAACAAACTCATCGCGCTTTTCCATTCGGAGGACACAGACCGGCGGTATTGGGCCCAGCGCGCAAGCGCAGTGGTCGAGACTGCCCGCGAGGGGCTCGAGATCAGCCGCCAACTTCTGGACCAGGCAGGACGGGATCTCGCCGAGCTCGCGGCTCAGGCCGTCCGGCAACTGGGCCTCTCCGGTCCGGTGATTCTTGGCGGCGGGCTCGGGATGAACGTGGAACCCTTGCAGTCCGCATTCCGGGCGGGACTGGCCGCGCACGGAATCACCGATGTGCGCGTCCTGGACCAGGAACCCGTTTTCGGCGTGCTGCGGATTGTCGCGGAGCTTCCTTAGCCGGGCACGGACCCAGGGGCGACGCGCAAACGGCCAGCGGACCCGGAGAGAGACCGGCGACAGACGGAGACCGGAGTCCCGAGCCCTGCTCTGTGTCGCCACGCCATTTGGGTGTCGGGACCGTTAGCCAGTAGCCCTGTTCCGGGACCTCGGCTTGAGCTGGACTCCCGGCATGGGCGGTGCGGCGATGCGCCCGGCTTCAGCTCCGGCGTCGGGCCCGTGGCCGTGGATCCAGCCGAATCGGGCATTGCGGGCGTCCTCGTCGTTCAGGAGGCCCTGGGCTTCCCACTCTTCGCGGGCCTGCTCCACTTCCTCGTGCGTCCGGCCCACGAAGTTCCACCACATCAGGATGTCCTCTTCGAGAGGTTCGCCGCCCTTGAGCATGAAGCGGGTTTCCGGAGCTGCCTCAAGCCGGAGCGATTCCCGGCCCGTGCCGAGGAAGGCCAGGGGACCGGGGTCGACTTCTTGGCCGTCGATCACCGCGGAGCCGTCCAGGACCAGGACCGCATGCTCGAAACCGGGATTCAGCGGCAGCTCGACGGCGCCCGACGCTGAGACTTCGACGCCGACTATCGGGCTGTACATGATAGCGGGGGAGCGTTGTCCGGCAAATTCACCCACGAGCACAATCGCCGTGAAACCGTCGGCGGCGACCACCGGCAGGTCCACGATCTGCTGGAACGACGGCGCCCGGTGCCGTACGGCGTCGGGCAAAGCGACCCACAACTGCAGGCCGCGGGACAGCGGCAGGAGAGCGCCGCCGTCGGGCGCGTCCGGGTCGAGTCCTGGCGGCAGGACGCCGAACTCGGAATGCGAAATGCCGCGGCCGGCCGTCATGATGTTCAACTGCCCGGGACGGACCACGACGTCGCTGCCGACGCTGTCGCGGTGCCGCACCTCGCCGTCGAGGGGCCAGGTGACCGTCTGCAATCCCATGTGCGGGTGGGGAAGGACGCTCATTGCGACGCGATCCGGGCCGAAGCTGTCGAGGAAACACCAGGCTCCTACCGTCGGCATCCCGCGCTGGGGGAGGGTGCGGGAGACATTCATGGCCCGGACGCCGCCGAGGGGAACCTCGCGGGCCGGCCAGAGCTGCACAAAGGGTCCTTGCCCGGGATGTCCGGCCGGGCAGACTTCCTGCGACGGGGCCGTTTCCAAGTTGGTCACAATGCAACTCCCTGTGCTGAACGGTGTTCCCTCCAGCTTAGGCCTAGGCTGGCTCCATGAGCATCCAGTTCGACACCCGCCCGGCCGCGTACGGAGTGGTCATCCGCGACGGAGCGATCCTCCTCGCCTATTGGAAGCAAGACGGCAAGGAAGGCTGGACCCTTCCCGGAGGAGGCCTGGACCTGGGGGAGCATCCCGTGGACGGCTGTCGCCGCGAGATCCAAGAGGAAACCGGGTACGACGCCGATATCGGGCCGATGCTCGGAATCGACGTCGGCCACTGGCCGGGTGAAGAGCGGATGGACGGATCCGACCGTGATTTCCAGGCCATCCGGCTGGTCTACGAGGCGAGCATCACGGGCGGAGAATTGACACACGAAATAGACGGCAGCACCACCCACGCCGCATGGGTGCCGCTGGGCAAGGTTCCCGGACTGAACCGGGTATCGCTGGTGGACATCGGCCTCCGCCTGCACAGCGAGCGGCCACTCAACGGAAAACTGCAGTCGCCCTGAGCATTGCCGATTCATTACGGTCTTCGCGCCTGCGCTGACATCGTCGGTGGCGCTGGTTAGGCTGTAGAACATCAGTTCACTGTTGATTGACTTCCATCGTTGATATTTGCGGCCCGAAAAGTTAGGTAAGCCCCGGAATGGCTGAAGCCATGATTGAGTTCCAGAGCGTCACCAAGCAGTATCAGGGCGGGCAACCCGCCGTTGATGGATTGAGCATGTCCATCGACAAAGGTGCCATCACCGTTTTCGTCGGGCCCTCGGGCTGCGGAAAGACCACGTCCCTGCGGATGATCAACCGCATGGTGGATCCCACCTCGGGCACCATCACCGTGGACGGCAAGGATGTTTCGAACGAACCTGCCGCCCAGTTGCGCCGCTCCATGGGCTACGTCATGCAGTCTTCGGGACTCATGCCGCACCGTTCGGTCCTGGACAACATTGCCACCGTTCCACGGCTCAACGGCGTTTCCAGGGCCGCAGCCCGCAAACGCGCGGAAGAGCTGCTCGACGTCGTCGGGCTGGCTTCGGTGCTCGGCAAGCGGTACCCGTCCCAATTGTCCGGCGGCCAACAGCAGCGCGTCGGGGTTGCCCGTGCGCTCGCAGCGGACCCACCCGTGCTGCTCATGGATGAGCCTTTCAGCGCCGTGGACCCGGTGGTCCGTGACGAACTCCAGCAGGAACTCCTGCGGCTGCAGCGCGAACTGGCCAAGACCATTGTTTTCGTGACCCACGACATCGACGAAGCCACCGTGCTCGGTGACAAAGTGGCCGTCTTCGCCGTCGGAGGCAAACTGGCGCAATACGCGGCACCGGAAGAGATCCTCCGGGCCCCTGCCAATGACTTCGTCGCCTCGTTCGTGGGCCGCGACAGGGGATTCCGGCACCTTGCCTTCAACGGCGCCGAAGCTGTTCCGGTACATCCGGTCAAGACGGTGGAGGTCCCGCAGGTTGCCGCGGGGAGCACAGAATGGGCCTTGGTGCTCGACGGCGACTCCCGGCCCATGGGTTGGGCCTCGCCACGCGACGGTGCCGGGCTGATTCCCGGAGGCTCTTTGTTCCGGCGCGGGGATACGCTCCGCCGGGCGCTGGATGCCGCCTTGTCCTCGCCTTCCGGCCTTGGCGTGGTGGTTGACGACGACGGCAGGCTCGTCGGCGTCCTCAAAGCCGATGAAGTGCTGGCCTTGATCGAAGTGACCCGGCACAACCGGGAGGACGCCCCCTGATGGAATGGTTCCTGGCGAACAGCGGCATGGTCTTCGAACGGGCCGGCGAGCACCTCATCCTGGCTTTGATTCCCATGGTTTTGGGACTGCTCATCGCGGTGCCCCTGGGGCAGCTGGCCCGGCGGAACCGTACCCTCAGGGCCGTGGTCACCACGGGAAGTTCGCTGCTTTACACCATTCCTTCCCTGGCGCTTTTCATCATCCTGCCGCCGATCCTGGGAACCCGGATCCTGGATCCGCTCAATGTGGTGGTCGCCCTCACCCTCTATGCCGTTGCCCTGCTGGTGCGGGCTGCCATGGACGCCTTCGATTCCGTGGACGACGACCTCCGCATGGCGGCTGTGTCCATGGGATTCAAGCCGACCGCACGATTCCTGCAGATCGACCTTCCGCTTTCCCTGCCGGTGCTGTTTGCGGGCCTTCGCGTGGTGTCAGTCAGCAATATCTCCCTCGTGAGCGTCGCCGCGCTCCTGGGTGTCGGGAACTTGGGGATGCTGTTCACTGACGGGCTGCAGCGGGCGTTCGTCACAGAGGTGGTGGTGGGCATCATCGCGATCCTCCTGCTGGCCCTCGTCATGGACACCGTCCTGGTCCTTCTGGAGAAGCTGCTGACGCCCTGGACGCGGGCCGGTGCGGTCTCCGCCAAGCAGGATGGCAAAACAGCGCAGTTCATCGCTGATGCCCGGGTCCACGCGGAGGCAGGCCGATGAGCAACATCTTCGTTGACACCATCGCGTGGCTCACGGATCCGGCCCACTGGTCAGGAAGCGACGGAATCGCCACGAGGCTCCTGGAGCACCTGCAGTACTCGGGGCTGGTGCTGGTGATTGCCGCGGCCATCGCCGTGCCGGTGGGTCTCTTCATCGGCCACACGGGACACGGGCGCGTCGTTGCCGTGGCGTTTGCCGGCGCCTTGCGGGCCCTTCCCACCCTTGGCCTGCTTGTACTCTTCGCCTTGTTGGCCGGGAGCGGTCTCATGCCACCTGTCTGGGCCCTGGTCATCCTGACCGTGCCGCCCCTCCTGGCCGGGACCTACGCGGGGATTTCCAGCGTGGATCCGACGGTGGTTGACGGTGCCCGGGCCATGGGCATGACAGAACTCCAGATCTTGTTCCGTGTGGAGCTGCCCAACGGACTCCAAGTCATGTTCGGCGGCATCCGCACTGCGGTCCTCCAAGTCATCGCAACGGTTTCCGTGGTGGCGTATCTTCCGCTGGGCGGCCTGGGGCGTTATCTTTTTGACGGATTGGTCCTTCAGGACTTCCCCCGCATGCTCGGCGGGTCACTGCTCATCGCGGCGTTGGCAATCGCCGTCGACCTCGTTCTGGCCTTGGCGCAGAGGGTCCTCCTCCCGCCCGGACTTTCCATCGATTCCAACGGCGGCCACAAGGCCGCCGGAGATCTCGCAGCCACTGCACCAGCGGGGGCTGCCGTTCAAGGAGGTACCGCATGAAGCAACCCGTCACCCTGACCCGCCGCGGGCTCGGCGGCCTGGCGGCCGGCGTCGGCATTGCGCTCGCATTGAGCGCATGTGGCGGCAGCCCGCTGTCCAGCCCGTCCACTAACGCCCCCTCCGGGGCCGGTGGCTCGCTCGTCGTGGGCTCGGCAGATTTCCCCGAGAGCCAGGTCATTGCCGAAATCTACGCCGGAGCACTGAACGCCGCCGGCGTCACCGCTACGACGAAGCCCAATATCGGATCCCGCGAGATCTACTTCAAGGCTGTCCAGGACGGTTCGATCGACCTCGCCCCCGACTATTCCGGCAACCTCCTGTCCTACCTGGACACCAGCGCCTCGCAGGTCTCCGCCGACGACGTCTACAAGGCGCTTCCCGGGAAGCTTCCGCAGGGCCTGGGAGTACTCGACCCCGCCAAGGCCGAAGACAAGGACGCCATGGTTGTCACGAAGGCCACGGCGGAAAAGTACCAGCTCAAGTCCATCGAAGACCTCGCCAAGAACTGTGGAGACTTCACGATTGCGGCACCGGCAACCTTTGAGACCCGCGCCTACGGGCTCCCGGGCCTCAAGACCAACTACAACTGCGTGCTCAAGGGCCTGAAGCCGTTCAGCGACGGAGGCGGAAACCTGACACTGCAGGCGCTGCTTTCCAACGACGTCCAGGTTGCCGACATCTACACCACCACGCCGTCCATCCAGGACAACGCGCTGGTGGTCCTGGATGACCCCAAGAACAACTTCAAGGCCCAGCAGGTCCTCCCGCTGTACAACATGGCCAAGATGACGGACAAGGCGAAGCAAGCGCTCAACAACGTGTCCAAGATTCTGACCACGGACGACCTCATCAACCTCAACCGCGCCGTGAGCGGCAACCAGAAGCAGAATCCCAAGGATGCTGCAGCCGCTTGGCTCAAGGACAAGGGGATCGTGAAGTAAGTCCCCACCGACTCCCTCGCCTCGCTCCGCTCGTCCAGGGAACCCTCCCCGCCACCTCCCCAAAACTCGCAAGCTCGATTGGGGCCCCTCGGTGGCGTGGGCCCAGGCGGCGGAGGCCCGTGCAAGGGACGACGGCGGCGAGGAACCCTTTGGGGGCCTCGCCGCCGTCGTCGTCAATGTGAGTGATGTCTCAACGGAAGTACATCCCCGGTGTGGCATATTTGATGGATGGCAGAATTCAAGCAGTCCACCAAGCTTCATAATGTCCTTTACGACATCCGTGGACCGATTCTTCAGGCCGCCCAGCAGATGGAGGCAGAGGGTCACCGCATCCTCAAACTGAATATCGGAAACCCGGCACCGTTCGGATTTGAAGCGCCGGACGCGATTTTGGTGGACATGATCCGCCATCTGCCCCATGCCCAGGGTTACAGCGATTCGCGCGGAATTTTCTCGGCCCGTACCGCCGTTTCGCAGTACTACCAGACCCGTGGCATCCAAAACATCCACGTTGACGACATCTACCTTGGCAACGGCGTCAGCGAGCTCATCACCATGTCGCTCATGGCGTTGCTGGAAGTGGGAGACGAGATTCTCATCCCCACTCCCGACTACCCGCTCTGGACCGCCTCGGTAGCACTGGCCGGCGGCCGTCCGGTCCACTATCTGTGTGACGAAGAATCGGGCTGGCAGCCGGACCTTGAGGACATGGAATCCAAGATCACGCCGCAAACCAAGGGCATCGTGGTCATCAACCCCAACAACCCCACGGGTGCCGTGTACCCGGAGGAGACCCTCAAGAAGATCGTGGCCCTGGCCGAAAAGCACGGCCTTGTGGTGTTCGCCGATGAGATCTACGAGAAGATCCTCTACGAAGACGCAGTCCATGTGAACCTTGCCGCGCTCACCGGCGACGACGTCCTCTGCCTGACGTTCAGCGGACTGTCCAAGGCCTACCGTGTGTGCGGCTACCGTGCCGGCTGGATGGCCATCTCCGGTCCCAAGAAGGACGCCGCAGACTATCTCGAGGGCATCAACCTGCTCGCCAACATGCGTTTGTGCGCCAATGTGCCCGCACAGCATGCCATCCAGACCGCCCTCGGGGGCCACCAAAGCATCAACGATCTCATCCTGCCCGGCGGCAGGCTCCTTGAACAGCGGAACAAAGCCTACGACCTGCTCAATGCCATCCCCGGCGTGAGCACACAACAGGCCAGGGGAGCCCTCTACCTGTTCCCGAAGTTGGACCCCGAGGTCTATCGCATCCGCGACGACGAGAAATTCGTCCTCGACCTTCTCAGGGAACAGAAGATCCTCGTCTCACACGGACGGGCCTTCAATTGGGTGCGTCCGGACCACTTCCGCATGGTGACCCTGCCAAACGTCAAGGATATTGAAGAAGCGATCGGCCGCATGGCGGACTTCCTCGGCCGGTACCAAGGGAACTAGCCTGTTGTGCAGGCCGCGACGAATGCGGCCAGACCAGAGGAGAAGCCCACATGGCCGCTGCAGTGCGTTTCAAGCACAGTCCGTCAAAGGAACTGAAGGCCGGGCCGGGCTTCCTGCTGTCCGGTGTGGACCCGGAATCCACGCCGGGCTACAAAGGAAAGAAGTCTGACGGCGTCGCGTTGCTTGCCGCCCAGGACGAACGCTTGGACGAACTGCAGGAGATGCTCTTTGCGGAGGGAAAGTTCGGATCGTCCAAACGCGTGCTGCTGATCCTCCAGGCCATGGATACGGCCGGCAAGGGCGGGATTGTCGAGCACGTCGTGGGGTCCATGGATCCCCAGGGAGTCAAGGTTGCTCCGTTCAGGGCTCCAACGGACGAGGAGAAAGCCCACGATTTCCTCTGGCGGGTTGAGAGGTCCCTTCCCGACGCCGGATTCGTCGGGGTCTTTGACCGCTCGCACTATGAGGATGTGCTGATTCACCGGGTGCACGGTTGGGCCAATGAGGCCGAACTGGAACGGCGCTATGCTGCCATCAACGCGTTCGAGGCACGCCTCGCCGAACGAGGCACCGCGATCGTCAAGGTCATGCTCAACATCAGCCGCGATGAACAGAAGGAACGCCTGCTTGCGCGCTTGGACGACCCGTCCAAACACTGGAAGTACAGCACCGGCGACCTCAAGGAACGCGCGTTTTGGGATTCCTACATGGAGGCCTACCAACTCGTCTTCGAGAAAACCTCAACCGAAGTGGCGCCTTGGTATGTGGTTCCGGCGAACAAGAAGTGGTTTGCGAGGATCGCTGTCCAGGAACTTCTCCTGGAGGCCCTCGAAAAGCTGGACCTGGCGTGGCCCGCGGCCGACTTCGACGTGTCGGCGGAACGGGCCCTGGCCGTCCGCTCCTAGCCGGCGGTCGGGCTGTCCTCGCCCTTGCTCCGGGCCGCGGCAAGCCTCCTGCGGGCGCCCTCCAGCCACTCCTCGCATCGCTTCGCAAGAGCTTCGCCGCGTTCCCAGAGGGCGAGTGATTCCTCAAGGCTTGCTCCACCCGCTTCAAGGCGGCCCACCACGGCCATGAGCTGCTCACGGGCTTCCTCGTAGCTGAGGGCGTCCAGGTTGTCAGCCGTAGCCTTGGCTGCAGGGGATGTGTTTTCTGCTGTCATTTCTTAGTCCTCGTTTTGCTGATGCTTGCTCGGGCGGCCGGCAGTTCCGGACGATTCGGCGGATCCGGCAGATACGGCGGCAAGGCGGCCTTCCGCCAGCCGAAGGGTCAGTCCAGTGCCTTCAGGGGCTTGGTCCGGGCTCCGGACGACGTCGTGGCCCACCCCGTCCGCCCCGGCAACCTGGACGACGGCGTACCCGCGGTCGAGCGTCTTTTGGGGGGACAACGCCCGTACCTGGGCGCGGAGGTGATGCACTTGGTCAAGGGCGCGGACAACCGCGGAGCTCACCGCAGTGTGTGCATGTTTCCGGAGGCGCTCGATGTCCTCTTCCCGTGCCGTGACCATTCCCTCGGGTGACGCCAGTACAGGTCGCGATCTCAACGCGTGGAGTCGATCCGTTTCGCGGTCCACCAGGCGACCGACGCCCCGGCGTAGCTGCTCGCGGGCCTGACGTACCGTCGCCAATTCCTCGACGACGTCAGGGACGATCCTCTTCGCGGCGTCGGTGGGCGTGGAAGCGCGAAGGTCGGCGACATCGTCCAGGATGGGGTGGTCTGCTTCGTGGCCGATAGCGCTGACCACCGGGGTGGTCGCCGCGGATACTGCCCTGACCAGTTCCTCGTTGCTGAACGGAAGCAGATCTTCCAGGGCTCCGCCGCCTCGGGCGATCACGATCACATCCACGTGCGGGTCGGCGTCGAGTTCCTTGAGCGCAGCCAGGATCTGGTTGACTGCGGTGACGCCCTGGACTGCGACCTCCCGGACGGCGAATTCGACGGCGGGCCAGCGAAGGGCCGCGTTGCGCAGAACGTCCTTCTTGGCGTCCGAATCGCGGCCCGTGATAAGCCCGATCCGGTGGGGGAGGAGGGGCAGCCGTTTCTTCCTCGAGTCCGAAAACAGCCCTTCGGCGCCAAGGGCTTGGCGCAAGCGCTCGATCCTCGCGAGGAGATCGCCGAGGCCGACGGGACGGATGTCCTTGATGGACATGTTGAGCCGACCGGTCTTGAGCCAGAATTCGGGTTTCACCAGGGCCACGACGCGTGAGCCACGCTCAAGCGGCATCTTCTGGCGGTCCAGGACATTGGACCACAGGGACGCCGGCAAGGAGATTTCGGCGTCGGTGTCCCGCAGCGTCACGAAAGCGCTGCTTCCGCGACGGTTGAGTTCGATGACCTGGCCTTCGATCCACGCTGCCGGGGCGCGTTCTATGTGCGTCTTGAGCTTGCGGGACAGCAGCTGCAGCGGCCAAGGATTGTCGGGACTTGTCTCCGACGCCGTCGCGGGCAGGGTTGACTCTGCCTTCGTGGATTCTTCCCCGGAGGTCGCCTCTTCCTGGGCTCCGGCGTCGGGGAGCCCCGAAATCGGCAACGCCCGCGGCGCGCCGCCGGGTAGGGCATCATGGGACACGCGGGTAGCCTCCTGCGGGTGGCTTGTGCATGGTTCCGTCCTCGCTGGTACTTTGCTAAGGGGTGCCGGAAGCACTGCTGCTACCAGTGCTACTGAAAATCGCTACCGGAAAGCCGGCGGCAGGCTTCCAACTCTATCCATACCTTGTAGCATGCATGACCGACATTTACCCGTCGTCGCTCCGCCTGGAAACTGCTGCACTCCAATCTTGAGGAATCCATTGCGTACGTTCGTCTCTGCAATCGCAGTGATCTTTGCCCTTTTGCTCACAGGAATCGCCGTCCCTATGGCATGGACGGACGCCAATATCGTCCGGGAAGACGGGTTTGTGGCGCTCACCGCGCCGATCGGGAAGGACCAGGCGTTCCAGGCCCGCCTGGCTGCCACCGCCGTCGCAAGCCTTGAATCAAAAGTCAATCTGCCGGCGCCCGTGGAACAACTTGGTGCTTCATTCCTCAAGGACGCGGCCACGGCAATGACCACATGGCCCGAATACCCGCAAGCGTGGAATGAAACCGTACGCCGGAGCCACCAACTGAATTTCACGGGCAACGGAGGCCCCGGGAACTCGACCTCGGGGACATCCCTGGTGCTCGACGTCGGGCCCCTGGTCAAGATCGCCGCGGACCGGCTGCACGCGGCAACCGGCCTCCCGATTTCGACGCCGGACTCCACCGTGATCAACATCGGGGGACCCGCCCAGCGCCAACAGGTGGACGCCATCGCGGCATACGCCCCGATGTGGTGGATCCCCGGCCTCGGCGCCGTCCTGCTGTTTGCCCTGGGGCTGCTTGCCGCTAAGCGCAGGGGCGTGGTTCTCCTGTTCGCCGGACTGGGCTTGGCCGCCGTCGCGGCATTGTGGCAAGTGGCGACGACCGTACTGAAGGGCGCAGGCGATGCAGGCCTGGGTGGAACCGCCACGGGTGGGCTTTTCGCGCGGGAGTTGGTGGCGGCGTCGGTCGACAATTTCACCGGCTGGATCACCAACGCATGGATTGCCGCGGGAGTGCTTGTGCTTCTCGGCCTGCTCGTCGTGATCTTCTCCCGCAAAACGAGGCCGAGCGTGCGGGCGAATGCTGCCGGTAGCATGGAGGGATGACCAGCTCAGCAGTTTCCATTCCGATGCCCTCTGTCCCGCGTAGGCGTCGGACGCCGGAAGAGGTGCTGGCCGCCGCTCCGGTTTCCGGCCCCAAACGAGTCCTGCTCGCGGCACCCCGCGGATATTGCGCCGGCGTCGACCGCGCAGTCATCGCAGTGGAGAAGGCGCTGGAACACTACGGTCCGCCGGTCTACGTGCGTAAGCAGATCGTGCATAACGTGCACGTGGTCACGTCGCTGGAGGAGAAGGGTGCCATCTTCGTCGAGGAGACGGACGAGGTACCCGAAGGCGCCCTGGTGATCTTCTCCGCCCATGGCGTGTCCCCGGCTGTCGTGCAGTCTGCCGAAGACCGCGGCCTGCGCACCATCGATGCCACCTGCCCGCTTGTCACGAAGGTGCACCGCGAAGCCGTCCGCTTCGCCAAGGAAGACTACGACATTCTCCTCATCGGCCACGACGGTCACGAGGAAGTGGAAGGAACGGCGGGCGAAGCCCCGGACCACATCCAGATCATCAACGGTCCGCACGAAGTGGACAAGGTCACCGTGCGCAATCCGGAGAAGACCATCTGGCTTTCGCAAACCACCCTGAGCGTCGACGAGACGATGGAAACCGTCCGGATGCTCAAGGAGCGGTTCCCCACGTTGCAGGATCCGCCCAGCGACGACATTTGCTATGCCACCACCAACCGCCAAGTGGCCATCAAGAAGATTGCCCCGCAAGCTGATCTCGTCATCGTGGTGGGATCTGCGAACTCTTCCAACTCCGTGCGGCTCGTCGAAGTGGCGCTTGAGTATGGCGCCAAAGCCTCCTACCGGGTCGATTTCGCGAACGAGGTGGACGAGACCTGGTTCGAAGGCGTCGCCACCGTGGGCGTAACTTCCGGTGCTTCCGTTCCCGAGGTCCTGGTCCAGGACGTTCTCCGTTTGCTGGCCGATTACGGCTACGGTGCGGTCGAAGAGGTGGTGACGGCGGAGGAAGACCTGCTGTTCTCCCTGCCGAAGGAACTGCGCGCCACCCTCAAAGAGGCCGGAGACGTCACACGCGCCCTGGGCGGACGCGGGAACCGGCCGAACTCGTAGTCGGGGCCGAAGGCCCTCAGGCCGCGGATTCTCCTTCGATCAACTCGGGTGCGGCGAGGGTCCGCGGCACTGCTTCCACCGCCGGCGGTGACACCAGGCCGTCGGTGTCCATGGAATTGAGTTTCCGTGCCGTCGGCAAAACGCGTGCTTCGAGCGTTCCGACGAGTGCGTTGTAGCGATCCACCGAGGTCTTCAACGATGAGCCCAATTTGCCCACGTTGTCACCGAGAGTGCCCATCCGTTCGTACAGTTGCCGGGCGAGCTCGAAGAGTTCCCGGGCGTTGTCCGTCAAGACGTCCTGGCGCCACGTGAAGGCAACGGACTTGAGAACTGCCAACAAAGTGCCGGGGGACGCGAGCACCACATTCCTGGACAATGCGTGATCCAACAGTGCCGGGTCCGCTTCGAGGGCCGCGGCCAGGATGGATTCCGCGGGCAGGAAGCAGATCACCAGCTCGGGTGAGTTGCCGGGGATGTCCCAGTACTTCTTCGATCCCAAGGCATCCACGTGGGATTTGAGCGCCTTCGCATGCGCGGTGAGCAGGGCATCAGTGCTATTGCCCGTCGACAGGATGCCGTTCTCCGCGGAGTGCTTGGTGTCGCCATGTCCTGTGCTGCCTTGTTCTTGGGCAGCGAGGTAGGACGCCAGCGGAACCTTTGCATCCACTACCAACTGCTTTCCACCCGGCAACTGGACCACAAGATCCGGCCGGATGGCATTGTCGGCGGAAGCGGAGTGCACCTGCTCGTGGAAATCGACGTGGCGCAGCATGCCGGCGGCTTCCACTACCCGGCGCAGCTGGACTTCACCCCACTGGCCCCTCGCACTGTTGGACCGGAGGGCGGAGGCAAGGGCGTGCGTTGAGCGCAGCAGTTGTTCATCGGACAGCCGGGCTTCCTGGAGTTGCTGGGCAAGCTGGCCGTACTGCTCCAAACGATCCCGTTCCAGAAGGGAGACCTGTTGCTGGACGGCTGTCAGCTTCTCTGCGACCGGGGCGAGGGCACGCAATACACTGCCATCCTGGTTCCTGGCCTCGCTCAGTTCACGGTTCTGCGACAGCAGAAGGCGCCGTTCGGCGTCGGCCGCGGCAAACTGGGCGTTCACCGAGGCAAGCCGGGCCGAGACGCCGTCGAAATCTTCTTCGAGCGCCGCATTCCGGCGCCGGAACAGGACGAAGCCGGCCACCACACCGGCGGACCCTCCGAGAAGAAGCATGAACAAAGCGAGAATTACTGCGAAACCATCCATGCTTCCAACCTTGGCATAGGGGTAGGACAATTTAGCGAAGCGGGGTCACGGCACCGGGGCGTGGGCTCCCGGGTTCTTCCCCGCAAAGCGGACAGGGGCACTCAACGGGTAGAATCAATGCTCGTGGCTCTTACTATTGGCATCGTCGGACTGCCCAACGTCGGCAAATCAACTCTTTTCAACGCACTGACCCGCAACCAGGTGCTGGCCGCGAACTACCCGTTCGCCACCATCGAGCCAAACGTCGGCGTCGTCAACCTCCCGGACCCGCGCCTGCAGAAGTTGGCGGAGGTCTTCGGATCGCAGCGCCTCCTGCCCGCCGTCGTCTCGTTCGTTGACATCGCCGGAATCGTCAAGGGCGCCTCCGAAGGCGAAGGCCTGGGCAACAAGTTCCTGGCAAACATCCGCGAAGCAGAAGCCATCGCCCAGGTCATCCGCGTCTTCGACGACCCCGACGTTGTCCACGTCGACGGCAAGGTCGATCCCCGCTCTGACATTGAGACAATCAACACCGAACTGATCCTGGCCGATCTCCAAACGATCGAAAAGGCCATTCCCCGGATCGAAAAAGAAGTCAAGATCAAGAAGCGGGAAGCTGCCGAACTCGCTGCGATCCTGGCAGCCCAGTCCGTGTTGGAACGGGGCGACACGATCTTCTCCTCCATCAAGAGCGACAAGCTCGAGATGGAGCACCTCAAGGAGCTCAGCCTCCTCACGGCCAAGCCCTTCATCTACGTCTTCAACTCGGACGAAGGAATCCTCGGCAACCCGGAGAAGCAAGAGGAACTGCGCGCCATGGTGGCGCCGGCGGACTGCATCTTCCTCGACGCCAAGCTGGAATCCGATCTCGTCGAACTCGACGAGGAAGAAGCCCGCGAGATGCTTGAGATGAATGGCCAGGACGAATCCGGCCTGGACCAGTTGGCACGCGTCGGTTTCCACACGCTCGGACTGCAGACCTACCTCACCGCCGGTCCCAAGGAAGCCCGCGCCTGGACCATCCACCGAGGCGACACCGCGCCGCAGGCTGCCGGAGTCATCCACACGGATTTCCAGCGCGGATTCATCAAGGCCGAAGTTGTCTCCTACGACGACCTTATCGACGCCGGGTCGATGGCCGAGGCCAAGTCCCGCGGCAAGGTGCGTATTGAAGGCAAGGAATACGTCATGGCCGACGGCGATGTGGTGGAGTTCCGCTTCAACGTCTAGCGCCCAAGCAGTGATCCGTAACTCACCGGCTGTGGTTCGGTCCGCTGATTGGACACTGCCGGAACATCGGCATGTATGCGGCCATGCCCCAAAGGGTCCCCGCTGATGCGGGGACCCTTTGTGGTTGTCGCGAGGATCAGGTGCGCGGCACTTTACCGGAAAATGGAGCGGCCCGTTAGGCCGCGGGTGCCGTGGCGGAGGCCTTCTTCTCAAGCGACTGGACTGCCTTCTGGATCTTGGCACCGTATCCGCCGTTCAGCGCAGTGTCCTTGATCTTGTTGGCCTGGGTGTCCAGGTCAGCCGGGGCGGCGGCCTTGATGGTCTTCAGGTCCGACTGCAGGTTGGCCGGGAGCTTGGCGAAGAGTTTCGGGTGGCTGATGAGTTGGTGGGCAATCTTCTGCATGCCAGCGCCCGGGTTGGCAGAAGTCAGGGCGGTGCGCAATTCCTGCCGCAGCCCTGCGGTCCCGGTCGCGGTCTTCTGCAGGTTCTCGGCGCGCTTCTGGATGTCGGCGCCGTATCCGCCGGAGAGGGCGGTGGTCTTGATTTTGACGGCGTCCTTCACCCGGTCAGCCGGGGCGGCGTTCTTGAGGGTTGTCAGGTCCGCCTGCAAGGCGGCCGGAAGCTTGGAGAAAACCTTCGGGTGGTTCACCAGCGCGGTGGCGGCCTTCGCGGCGCGGTCCCCGGCAGCCTGCGGGCTGTTCGCATTGAGGCGCAGGAACGCGCCGAGATTCCCGGCACCTGCGTGGGTGCCGGTTTTGGCTCCGGCCGACGGGCTTGCGGTTGCGGACGGCGCCGGGGCGGACGGCGAGGCTGCTGCTACTCCGATGCCGACGGTGGCCATTGCGCCGGCGGCCACTACGGCGGCCGCTCCGATTCCGATACGGGTTTTCAGTGACTTCGTTGTGGGCTTTGCCATTCGGTGTCCTTCCACATGCGGTTCGTGTCTGCCGGTTCATTGCGCAGACATGTAAGCCCCACTACCTTATTCGTCCACTCTGGGCGCAGGCTGGGTACGTGGTGCCGCGGCTGCCGACTCACCAAACAAGTCTGGCCGGGTTTCTTTCCGCCCGGACAACACACGCCCGCAGCGTGGGCCGGCCAGGGCGGGAAAGCGCATCGCGGCGGCCTTCGGCGCAGCCCAAGTCCCTTAGAACAGCGGCCAAGGCACAGCGGACATCTCACCGCTCGGAGCCGGAAACCGCCCCGCCAAGCGCAACCGGGCGCAGCGGGCGGCGAGCGATGCGATTTCTTCGGCGCTGAGCAAGTCCGCCAGGTTTCGGCCCAGGCCACCGTGCAGTCCTTCGCTGACACGATCGATGCCGTTTAGTTCCTCGGCGGTCAGGGGGTCTCCCAACCAACCCCACAGCACCGTGCGCAGTTTGTGGTCTCGGTGAAAGGTGAGCCCATGGTCCACGCCGTGCCGGTGTCCGTCCGTCATGGCAAGAATGTGGTCGCCTTTGCGGTCGGCGTTGTTGACGACGACATCGAACACCGCCATGCGTCTGAGCGCTGGTGAATCTTCGTGAACGAGGGTGACCATCCGTCCGTTCGCATCTTGTCCCTCGAGGACGGGTTTCCAGCCCGTCTCCGGCACATGGTCCGTTTCGACCAGGTCCACGGCGTTTTGCGCGGGGTCTCGGTCCTGCCAGAGCTGCACCATTCCTTCGCCCATCGGACCATCGCGCAGCCAGGTGCGCGGCACGATGTCCCAGCCGAAAGCCTGCGAGACCAGGTAGGCGGCCACTTCCCGGAGAGCCAGGGTGCGATGGGGAAAGTCCCACAGCGGGGTTTCGCCGGCTATTGGCTTATAGACAACCGCCACGTCGCCTATTCTGCCCAGAAATGTGGCGTTTGAAGCCGTCGTGATGCGGCCGGTGAGCGTCAGCTCGGCGGTCACTAGGTCCGTCGCTGGCATCAGACCTCGGGGAGGGTACAGACGTGCCCGTCGGGGTCTATCGGGTAACCGCAGAGCGGGCATGTGGGACGCCCGGCGGCCACGATCTCACGGGTACGTTTGGCGAACGCGCGGGCGGTGCCGACCGGCATGCGCACCAGGAGCATTTCGGTCTCGTCAGCGCCGTCCTCATCAAGCGACGGGTCGCTTTCATCAGCATCGACATCGGCGATGGGGTAGGCCTCTAGTACCACCTGGGCCGTGGTTGGGTCCCAGCCTAGGCTCATGACGCCGGTGCGAAACTGCTCCTGAACGGCGTCGAGCTGATCATTGTCGACAAGTTCGATGGGAGTACTCGTGGGAACGCTGAAGGGGTTGCCCTCCACGGTGATGAGCTGGTCGAGAATTTCGTCGATCTTCTCCGCGAGCAGAGCCGATTGCTGCTTCTCCAAGGCAATACTGACGATCTGCGTCCCTGCCCGTACCTGCAGGTAGAACGTGCGCGCCCCTGGAAGGCCAATGGTTCCGACGACGACCCGATCAGGCCAGGCAAACTCGTGAACACGTGTAGGCATGTCAGTATTCTAAAGCCTGGGGTTCATGGCGCCTGCCGTCCTGCTCCGCCGCCCACCGGCGCATCGCCAGAGTGGACGCCGTTTGACAGCCATGACAGATCACCCGCGTCGGTGTTTGTCGCGTGTACGCTGGGCCGGCTAGCGCCGTAGCGCACGATCGATACGGAGCCGGGGCCCACGGTAAGACGCTGGAACAGGTCAAGGTGCATGCCGAGCGCGTCGGCGAGGATTGACTTGATGATGTCGCCGTGACTCACGGCCACCCACACGGCTCCAGGCCCGTGCTCGGCTTCGAAGGCTGTATCGTGGCGTCGAATCGCGGCCACCGACCGAGCCTGCATCGCGGCCATGGATTCACCTCCGGGGAAGACGACGGCGGACGGTTGGGACTGCACAACCGGCCACAGATCCTCGGTCGCGAGATCACTGAGCGTGCGGCCCTGCCACTGGCCGTAATCGCACTCGGTGAGATCGGGATCGACCGGCGCGTAAGGCGTGCCAGCCTGGTGATCGAGGATGAGCCGGGCGGTCTGCTGGCAACGCTCCAGCGGGCTCGACACCACCGCGACCAAGGGCACGGCCGCGAGACGGTTTCCCGTCAGAGCCGCCTGGTCGCGCCCGATGTCGTCCAGGCTGACGCCGACGGCCCGGCCGGCCAGCAGCCCAGTGGCATTGGCTGTAGTGCGGCCGTGCCGCACGAGAATAACTGTCGCCATCCACCCAGCCTATCCGTCCGCTCGCTGCAGTGGCGCCGATAGTTACGCCGTCCATCCGGCGTGGTGTATGCCGGGGTGACTTCGCCGGCCGGACGCCTGCTTTCCTGTGACGGAACGCGTGGTGAGGCCCCGATTTAACGTCTAGCGTTATTAACGCCGTGCGTTATATTCTGATGTCATGATCAGGTCGTTCGGGAGCAAAGACACCGAACGGCTGTGGCGTCGTGAGCATGTGGCTTCGATGGATTCACGGATCCTTCGGTCCCCCCTCCGCAAGCTTCGCCAGGTGGGGTCCGCGGAGTCGATCGAGGATCTCCGCGTTCCGCCGGGGAACCGGCTCGAAGCACTGAAAGGTGACCGGGCCGGTCAATACAGCATCAGGATCAACGACCAGTGGCGGATCTGCTTCAGGTGGACAGACGCTGGACCAGAGGAGGTGGAGATCGTTGACTACCATTGACTATCTTGCGCCGATTCACCCAGGTGAAGTTCTCATGGAGGATTTCATTGTGGGTTTCGGCATCACGCAGAACAAGCTCGCCGTGGCGATCCATGTGCCGCCGCGCCGAATCAATGAGATAGTGCACGGCAAGCGTGCGATCACAGCCGACACGGCACTACGTCTCGGCAAGTATTTTGGAACGTCGGCTCAGTTCTGGCTCAACCTGCAGACGCATTACGATCTCGACGTTGCCGAAGATCGTGCGGCTGGGCAGATCGCGGCCATCACGCCTCTCAAGGTCGCGTGAACAAATCGGTGCGGCTGGTCATCGACATGCCGGTACAGTGCATCTCGCGAATTATCCACATAACGCAACTCAACCGTCCTGCGCGGTTTGCTCTTTGGCAATACTTGGTGAATGGGAATCAGATATTACGCATATGCATTCGACGGCGACCTCACTGAACGGGTGCTTTCCGACCCGATGACCTTCGTGTCGGTCGATCCGCTTGCTGATGCTTGGGGCCTTGACCCTGGTGTCGGGACCAGTGGTACCACCTTCGAGCAATTGATATCTGAGCGCGACATGCTCTATCTGGACAAGGCGTGGCGGCATCTACAGGTTCTCACGGCCCCAATGGGGGCGGCCATGGCGGCGCGACCCGCTTTTCGTATGTTTGAAGGGAACGTGACCATGCATGGCGACGGTTGGGACCCGTGGGTAAGGGCCTTGACTCCGTCCGAGGTTTTGACGATTGCTCAGGACTTGGACGATATCTCTGATGCGGAGGTGAGGCTGCGGTTGCCGGATTCGCCACGTGTCGATCGGGACCTTGACGTCGAGTATGCCGTTGGCTATCTCCGACTCGCTCGGGTCTTCGCCGCCAATCTCGCCGACGAGGGGCGCGGCATGGTCTACCTGATCGGGTAACGATCATCCTGTCTCAGCCCCAACGTTCAATATCTCGGCTCAGGATATTGGGCCAGGTTTCGACATCGTCCGGGGTGCGGGCGACCGTCAGTGTTGCTTGGGGGAGCAGCGCGGCGAGGGATTCCGCGGTTGACAGCGGGTGTCCCGGATCATCAACCCACGCCAGGATCGTCGTCGGGATATCGATTCGCGCGACGGCCTCACGAGCAGGCAGATCGCTGAGTGCCGCGCCCCGAAACACCGACGGCAAGAGGGCATCGGGGACGTCGGGCACCGTCTCCGGCGCACCAATCGTGGCCGGCGGGGTTGTTGTTCCGCGGGTGGTGGCGAGGAATGCCTCGACACCAACAGACTCGATAAGCGCCGCGGCAACCCGGTAGTTTGCAGCCTGCGCAGCTCGGGTTTCCCACGCAGTGGGCGGCACCATGAGAGTGAGCCCGGTAAAGCGGTCCGGCTCGCGGGAAGCGGCGTGCAGGAGTGTGCCGGTACCCATGGAGGGACCGACTCCGTGGACACGTTCGCCGGGGAACCAGTGATCGAGCAGCCGCAGGAGGTCGTCGGCGAGGTTTTGCCACTGATAGTCCTCGGGGACCTTCCGGCCTGTCGACCGGCCATGGCCGCGTGCGTCGTACCGCAGCAGCCGGGTTCCACTGAGTCCTCGGCCGAGGTCGAGGTTGAGAACCCGGTCGTGCGCGCGACTTGAAGTGAGGCCATGCAGTTGGACAATCGGATGCCCACCTTCGTCGCTCAAAGCAACCGCAAGCTCGGCGCCGGGAACCTCGAAAGTGGGCATCAAGCTCCTCGTTTCGTCACTGGCCGCGGCACTTGGAGCGGCCGCGTTGAGCATTCAGGCTATCTGGGGCGATACGATACTGCCATGCGCCTGACCAACGTCACGCACCTGCGCCTACCGTTCGGACGACTTTGGGGCTATGACGTCAGCGTGTCTGCGCTCCGGGGTCGTCTTCCGGTGTCCTTTGACCAGCGGCTCCATGTCGGGGCCGGCGACCGGCGCGGCTCCTGGATGGCAATGTCTTTTCGGCTGCCTGCACCAACTGGTCGTGAGGCGATTGCCGATGCGTGGCTGGCCGTCGTCGGCCGTCACGGAACTCTGCGAACGGCATTCGTGCCCGGTGCGGACGGTGATCCGGAGCTTCACGAAATTGAAATTGGTCCGGGAACCTGGGTGGAGCATGAGGTATCTCCTGGCCAGGCCGTCAATGAGGCGGTGCGGGACATCCTTGATGCGGCCTGCTCCCCATACCAACGCCCCTCACACCGGCTGTGCGTTTTGGAGACTGCCGCTGGAATCACCGTTGTGATCGCGGCCGACCACGCACATGTGGACATGTGGTCGATGCTGGTGATCGCGCGCGACCTGCTGTCAGCCCTCGACGCCGGGAGCAACGGCCGTGAACTGTTGCCCGAGCCAGCGCCGGCGTTTGTTGAACACACCCAGACGCTGCTGGACCGGAAACCGGCGCCGGACCACGTGCGCCACCGATGGGAACAAATCATCGGGGACAGCGGCGGCGCAATGCCGCAATTCCCACTGCCCCTGGGTGCGCCCGATCCTCAGCGCGAGCGCGTGGAAGTTCGCGATGTGTTCGATCTCGACGACGGTGCGGCCTTCGCGGCGCAAGCCCGCAACGACGGTGTCTCGACGCTCGCACTCGCCGTTGTCGCGATGACCGCGGTGACCCGAGAGTTGGCGGGAACCCCGCTGCGAGCCGTATTTCCCGTGCACAGCCGCTTCGACGACAAATGGCATGACTCAGTCGGATGGTTCATCACTAATTCGGTACTTGAGTCTGCGGTCGCCGAGCCGCTCGCCGCGGCGGCCGCGGTCAAAGAGGCCGTACAGCTTGGCTCATGGCCCCTCGCGGACGTCCTGGCTCCATGGGGCGGCATGCCGGTAGTTCCCGGGATGTTCGCGATCTCCTGGCTGGACCTGCGCAGGCTGCCTGTGCGAATCGATTCCGTCGGACTCGACGCCCAGTACGTGAGCGCGACAATCGACACGGACGGCGTCATGCTGTGGTTCATCCTGGACGACACCGGGTTGCATTTGAGGTGCCGCTATCCCGACACCGTTGAGGCCCGGGTCAGCGTCGGCGGATGGCTTGATCTTCTGGTCGCTCGTTTGCAGTCAGATGCGCGGTCCTCGGTTCGAGGACTTCTGCGCGCGGCTGGCCGGACCTTCAGGCTGGAACGGGCGAGACGCGATGATGTTAAAGCCATCGCCGCGCTGCTGTCGGATGATCAGTTCGGTCCGGATCGGGAGTGCGCCGAGCTCGAACGGTACGAGGCGGCCTACAACCTGGTTGTTCGCGACAGCTCCAACTATCTGGGGGTTGTCCGCAATGATTCCGATTGCATTGTTGCCACGATGCAATTGACCGTCATTCCAGGACTTTCCCGGGGTGGTTCTTCCCGACTACAGATCGAAGGACTTCGAGTTGCTGCCGCGGAACGTTCACAGGGCTTGGGTGCCGCGATGCTTGAGTGGGCCCACAATTTTGGCCGTGCGCGTGGGGCGCAACTAGCACAAGTGACCACCGACGAAGCACGGGAACGGGCCCGAGCCTTCTACACCCGGCTCGGGTATCGGACGGCACACGTCGGGCTGAAACGGCGCATATAGGCACCTCGCCCGCGCGTCGTTGGCGGGTTCGGCGTGACTACGGTTCCAGCCCTACAACGGAGGGCAGCCCTTTTACACGTTCCAGTGGTAGTGCCCGTTCTTGTCGGCGCCCTTGCCGCCGCAGACGTAGCTCCGGCCATTTGCCGCAATCCCTTGCATGCCGACGTCGGCATTAGGGCAAAAGGCTCCGGGGATTATCCCTTGGACCGTGTTCGGCGCTGCGGGCGGCTGGGCAGCGGGACCAGGGTCTGCGGGCGCCACCGGTGCGGCTGGTACAACAGGCGCCGGCGCCTGTACTGCGGGTGCCGGTGCAGCCGGGGCTGGTGCGGCGGGCGCTGGTACGACGGCGACCGGCGTCGCCGACGGCGGAGCAGCGGCCGCCGTCGTGGGGGCCTCAGGAGAAGGCGACGACGAAGAAAATGCCGAATTGACGCTTTCGCTTGGCGACGCCGTAACCGTGGCCACCGCTGATTCGCTTGGCAAGTGGCGCACTTCCGACGCCGGTGCGCCGCACGCGGCCAGCGCCAAGCCGACGATTGCGCCGATGAAGGCACGCTGAATGGAACGGGTTGAGACCATGATTCCCCCAAATAGACCAGTGAATTGAGAAAAGACTAGGCCTGCACAAGGGGGAAAGCGAGACTAACCAGTTGTTTTCGGGAACCAGACGACGGTGGCGCGCTCGCCGTCGTCGGATACTCCGGCGGGTTCATCGCCAAGCGGTTGGCCGTGCGCCAATCCGGACCATTGGTACTCTCCGCCTGGGTGAATCTCCGGGAAATCCGATACCTCGCCCTCGCTGCGTTCCTTGTCGCGGGGACCGCCCTCATAAGTGAATTTCTCGCCCATACACCTCAACGTAGACTCCGGGGCGAGGCCTGGATACCCCCTCCACCCTGCCAGCGGCCCGTGCGAACCCACGCCGGAGGTCCCTCCCGGAAGGGTTCAGTGATGGAGAATTAACTGACATAGGCCCCGATTCGCCTTGAATCGGGGCCTATGTCATGTTGCCTTGGATCAAGAAACCACTTGGACGTCCTTGAATGATTGCATCTCGATAACAAACTTTACCGGCGGGAAACTTTCGACCCAAACATCCGTTCCGGGCGCTAGGCTACTGCACATGTGAGACGAGCCACAAGCCTGCTGAGGGGGTTGTGGCAGTCTGCCGGAGTCAACAGCGCCGGCTTTTTCCACTCAAAAAAATAGGAGGCGGAATGCGTTTCGGACGTACTTCCAAAGCAGTGGGTATTGCGGCAATCGCCGTAATGGCACTGAGCGCCTGTGCCGGCAATTCCGGTGGCAATACCCCATCCACCGGAGCAGCTGCCAAGACGGGTGGCACGGCCACTGTGGTCGAGGTCAACGCTTTCAACACGTTCAACCCCAACACAGCCGATGGCAACACTGATATCAACTCCAAGATCAGCTATGCAACGCACTCGGGCTTCTACTACATCGACAACAAGCTGAACGTCGTTCACAACGACAAGTTCGGCACGATGGAGAAGGTCTCGGACAACCCGCTGACCGTCAAGTACACCATTAACGATGGCGTGAAGTGGTCTGACGGCACTCCGGTTTCCGCAGCTGACCTCCTCCTGCAGTGGGCAGCCTTCTCCGGTTACTACGACGACGCCGACACCAAGGCCAAGACGGGTACGTCCTACTTCTCTTACGCCGGTGACAACACCGGCTTGAGCCTGACGGACTTCCCGGAGATCAGCAACAACAACAAGACCCTCACGCTCAAGTACTCCAAGCCGTTCGCCGACTGGGAGATCGTGCTGGGTGGTCCCGGCATTGACGTTCCTGCACACGTCCTTGCCCAGAAGGCTGGCCTGAAGGACACCCAGGCCCTGATTGACTTCTTCAAGAGCAAGCCGCGCGGAAACTCCAAGGCACCTCTTCCGACGGACCCGAAGCTGAAGGCCATGTCGGACATGTGGAACACCGGCTTCGACACGAAGACGCTTCCCGCGGACCCGACCCTGTTCCTCTCCAACGGTCCTTACATCGTGAAGAGCATGAACCAGGACCAGTCCCTCACCATGGTCCGGAACAAGGACTACAACTGGGGGCCGACACCGAACCTTGACGAAATCACCGTCCGGTACATCGGTTCGGCACCGGCCCAGGTCCAGGCCCTCAAGAACGGCGAGGCGGACATCATTGCCCCGCAGGCTTCCGCTGACACTCTCGACCAGCTGAAGGCACTCTCCAGCCAGGGCGTTACCGTCGACCAGGGCAACCAGCTGGCCTTCGACCACCTGGACCTGAACTTCTCGGGCCCGCTGGCCGACCAGAATGTGCGTACCGCCTTCATGAAGACCGTGCCCCGCAAGGACATCGTCAACAAGATCATCGGCAAGCTTGACCCGAACGCGAAGCCGCTGGATTCCCAGATCTTCGTACCCCAGCAGGCTGCGTACGCTGATTCCGCCAAGAACAACGGCTCCTCGGCCTTCCAGGACGTGGACATTGATGGTGCCAAGAAGCTCCTGAACGGTGCTACTCCGGAAATCCGCATCATGTACAACAAGGACAACCCGAACCGTGTTGACGCCTTCTCGCTGATCCGCGAATCCGCCACCAAGGCCGGCTTCAAGATCGTCGACGGCGGCTTGGGCGCCTCTGACTGGGGCAAGGCCTTGGGCAAGGGCGGCTATGACGCCACCATCTTCGGCTGGATCAACCCGGGTGTCGGCGTGTCGGGTGTTCCGCAGATCTTCAAGACCAACGGTGGAAACAACTTCAACCAGTTCAGCAACACCGACGCAGACAAGCTGATGGAGCAGCTCGTGGTCACTACCGACCGCAGCAAGCAGGACGACCTCCAGAAGCAGATCGACAAGAAGATCTGGGACAGCTCCTACGGTGTTCCGCTCTTCCAGTCGGTGAACGTGGACGCCTACAGCGACCGCATCACCGGCGTGAAGCTCATGCCGAACCAGACGGGTGTTTGGTGGAACTTCTGGGAGTGGGCTCAGAAGTAAACCTTGCTCGCTGAGCTAAATTACCTGCCAAGGCGCCGGGACCGACGTATCATGGTCCCGGCGCCTTGGTTGGTGCACCGGCATATTGTCCGCTTCCTACAACCTCATCCAGGGAACGGGCACGATTCTGCGATGGGCGCCGGCGAACCCGGGCCTGGATTTCGAGGTTCCTCACCATGTTGACCTATATAGTCCGGCGGTTGATTACCGCCGCGTTCATTCTTCTCGGAGCATCGTTCCTGGTGTATCTCCTGACAGCGTCGTCCGGAGATCCCCTGGCCGAGTTCCGGGCCAGCAGCGCGCCCAACCGGCAAGCGCTGATGGATGCCCGCATCGATTTGCTTGACCTCAACACACCGCCCCCATTGCGCTACTTCAAGTGGCTTGGCGGTGCGGCCCAATGCATTGTGCCTTTTGGAAACGCCTGCAACCTCGGCAAGAACATCGCCGGCCAGCCCATTACCGAAGCTCTCGGCTTTGCCCTGGTTCAAACGCTCACACTCGTCACGGGCGCTACGATCCTGGCCATCCTGATCGGCATTTCCCTCGGCATCGTCACGGCACTCCGCCAGTACAGCGCGCTCGACTACGGCGTGACATTCATGGCGTTCCTCTTCTTCTCGCTGCCGATCTTCTGGGTTGCCGTCCTCCTCAAGGAATTCGGCGCCATCGGCTTCAACGACTTCCTCCGAAATCCGGAAATACCGCCGACCGTCGCTTTGGGGATCGGTGCTGTCCTTGGCATCATTGGCGCCGTGGTTGTCGGGGGAGCGGCCAAACGCCGGCTGATCGTCGGCGGATCAGTCTTTGCCGCGGTGTCCCTCATCCTTTTCTACTTCTCGCTGACTCAGTGGTTCCGCAATCCCGGTTTGGGCCCTGTCGTCATTGCCATTCTTGGAGTAGGAATTGCCTTCGGAGTCACCGTTCTGGTTTCAGGGCTCAAGAACCGCAAGGCCCTCCAATCGAGCCTGATCGTGGTGGGCATCGGCGTAATCGCCTACTTCGCGGTCCAACCGTTGCTCAACGACGCGACCGGGCTCATGATTTTCCTGCTTGCCATCGCCACCATCCTTGTTGGACTGGCCGTCGGGTACTTCATGGGCGGCTACGACCGCGGGCAGTCAATGCGTGCCGCCGCGATCACCGCTTTCCTGGTCGGAGCGCTCGTGGTGATGGACCGCTTCATGCAAGCGTGGCCGTCGTACTTCAACAACAGCAGGGTTCGCGGACGCCCCATCGCCACCATCGGTGCAGGAACCCCGAACATTCAGGGTGACTTCTGGATCATGTCCACCGACACGCTGACCCACCTCGTGTTGCCCACCATCGCCCTCATCCTGGTGTCCCTGGCCAGCTACACGCGATTCACGCGCTCGTCGATGCTGGAAATCATGAACATGGACTACATCCGGACGGCGCGGGCCAAGGGCCTGAGCGAACGGTCCGTGATCATGGGCCACGCATTCAGGAACGCCCTGATACCCATCGCGACGATCGTAGCGTTCGACATCGGCGCGTTGATCGGTGGCGCAGTCATCACGGAATCGGTGTTTTCCGTCCGTGGCATGGGCTTCCTGTTCATTGACGGACTGCAACGCTCGGACGTGAACCCGGTTATGGGTGTCTTCCTGTGCGTTGCCATCACCGCAATGGTCTTCAACCTCGTAGCGGACCTCGCGTACTCCGCTCTCGACCCACGCGTAAGGATCAAAGCATGAGCCAGCCAACCCAAGAGGAAGAGATCCTGGCACAACAGGCGCTTGCCGAAGCCGCAGGCGCCGAGGCCGGCAGCGAAGCCACCGGAGGCCTGAGCCAAGGCCAGATTGTCCGCAAACGGTTCTTTGGCCACACCGGAGCCCTGATCGGGCTCGCAGTGTTCGCCGCGATCTTCCTGCTCGCCTTCACTTCCGTGGGTGCCTTCGGCATACCCGGGTGGTGGAAGTACAACCACACGGATGTTTCGCCCCTCGTCAACGATGGCGTCCCCACGTCGTCGTTGTGGCCCCTTGCTTGGGGCGAGCACCCGTTCGGCCAGGACCGGATTGGCCGCGACTTGTTTGCCATGACCATGCGCGGCGCCCAGCAGTCCATCACCGTCATGGTCCTGATTGGTGCCATCGCGGGGGCGGTCGGCGCAATCGTCGGTGGCCTTGCCGGCTATTTCCGCGGCTGGGTGGAAGCCATCCTGATGCGCCTCACCGACGTCATCATCATCATCCCGGTGTTGCTCCTCGCGGCCGTGGTTGGCCAGATTGCCAACCGCAGGGATGAAGGCAGCTGGATTGCAAGCTTTGCTTCCAACAACGGCGTCGTCATTCTCGGCGTCTTCCTCGGCTTCGTCCTCTGGGTGGGCCTCGCCCGCCTGGTCCGCGGAGAGTTCCTGACCCTGCGCGAGCGGGAGTTCGTGGACGCAGCCAGGATCTCCGGAGCGTCGAACGCAAGGATCATCTTCAAGCACATCCTCCCCAACGCCGTCGGTGTGCTGATCGTGAACGTGACCCTGACGATGTCCGCAGCGATCCTGCTGGAGACCGCCCTCAGCTACCTGGGCCTCGGCGTGAAGGCTCCCGACACTTCGCTGGGCCTGTTGGTTGCCCAGAACCAGGAAGCCTTCGCCACACGGCCGTGGCTGTTCTGGTTCCCCGGCCTGTTCATCATCCTCATCTGCCTGAGCATCAACTTCATCGGTGACGGCCTGCGGGACGCCTTCGATCCGCGGCAGAAGAAGTTCAAAGCCAAGAGCGCCGTTGAAACCACAAGCCACTCCAGCACGACGGCGCCGGTTGCCGATGCCTCGAAAGGCAGCTGAGTGCGACCTGTCCGGCAAAACCTCCTACAGGAAGACCGCCCAGTAACTGGCCGCGGCCAGGACCACCGTGGCCGCTATCCGGAACCATCCGACGGCGACCGTCACCAGGGCGTCCTCGGCCCGGCCGGGTTCCACGCGGCCGGCCTCCACGAGGTCCTGCCAGCGGGTGCGCACGAGGACTGCAGCGGCACCGGAATCTGTGTTCTTGAGGTCCCCGGGGCGAACCGAGCTGCCGGGGCCGTACGTGGTGCCCGGGAGTCCTTTGAGGTGTTCGGGGCGGGCATTGCGCCCGCCCCAGATTCCCGGTGCGGGAGCAGCCCACGCCGGGTACTTCTTGCGCGGCGTCACCAGCGTGAGGGCGTAGCGGGTATCAACTTGCACCAGTGCGTCCCACGGAACATCGATGGTCCGGTAAGGATTCTCCAGCGCGACGCCGGAATCCCGGACCACCACCACCGGGCGCCAGAAGAGCAACCAGCCAAGGAACGCTACGAAGAGCAGGGGAGCGGTTCCCGGAAGGGCGCGCGGCCCGCCTGCCACAAGCGTGACCACCACTCCGAAAACGGCAACGGCCCAGCAGATCCAAGCAAACAGCTTGCTGGTCCGGGCCTTGAAGATTTCGACATTTCCGGCATACGGCTCTCTGCTCATGCCCCTAATAATTCAGGATTCCGGGCTACTTCACTAATCACCCCTTGGAGGGTGGCCCGGGTGGAAGGGAAGACCCAACATGACTGACAACGCCAGCCCCGAACCGGAGGCTACCCAGCTCGAAACCGAGTCGGACAGGAGCACTCGCGGGGCCATGGTCCTGGAAGTACGCGATCTCAGCGTCGACTTCGGCGTAGACAAGAAATGGG
Source organism: Arthrobacter sp. SRS-W-1-2016 (assembly GCF_002009585.1). Lineage (NCBI taxonomy): Bacteria > Bacillati > Actinomycetota > Actinomycetes > Micrococcales > Micrococcaceae > Arthrobacter > Arthrobacter sp. SRS-W-1-2016. Next base: position 39,642 of record NZ_MTPV01000066.1, read on the forward strand.
TTCCTGCCGCCATCGGACTTAACTACGAGGTCAGGGCCGGCGAGGTCCTCGCCATCGTCGGTGAGTCCGGTTCCGGCAAGAGCGCCAGCTCCATGGCCCTGCTCGGCTTGCTGCCCAGCAACAGCCGCGTTCGGGGAAGTGTCAAGCTTTCGGGCAAGGAATTGCTCGGCGAAAAGTCGGGCAACATCCGTGAGGTCCGGGGCAAGGACGTCGCCGTGATCTTCCAGGAGCCCATGACCGCGCTCAACCCTGTGTACACCGTGGGTGCGCAGATCGTGGAGACGCTCCGGCTGCACAACTCGATCTCCCCGGATGAAGCAAGGCAGCGGGCCGTGCGCATGCTTGAGCTGGTGGAACTTCCAGACCCGGAGAAGGCATTCAAGTCCTATCCGCACCAGCTCTCCGGCGGCCAGCGGCAACGGGCCATGATCGCGCAGTCATTGTCCTGCGATCCCAAGCTCCTGATCGCAGACGAACCCACTACTGCGTTGGACGTGACGGTCCAGGCCGAAATCCTGGATCTGATGCGCAACCTGCGCAACAAGCTGGACAGCGCCATCGTCCTGATCACGCACGACATGGGCGTGGTGGCAGACCTCGCCGACCGGATCGCAGTGATGCGCAAGGGCGTCATCGTGGAGAGCGGCACTGCGCAACAGATCTTCAGCAACCCGCAGCACGAATACACGCAGGCTCTTCTGGCCGCCGTTCCCCACCTGGGACAGGGGGCGGACAGCACCGACGTCGACGTTACCGCGGCACTGGCCGCGGCAACCCACGCCGAGCTGGAATCGGTCGATCACGACGAGCTGGTCCGCCGGGAGCGCGAAAACCAGGCTGCTTTGAAGGCAGCGGCGGAAGAAGCGTCCAGGCCCAAGGGTGAACCGGTGCTTGAGCTGGTCGACGTGGCCATCGAGTACCCCAAGCAGGGCAGGGTTCCGGCGTTCCGTGCTGTCGAGGGGGCCAACCTCGTGATCTACCCCGGTCAGGTGGTGGGTCTCGTCGGGGAGTCCGGTTCGGGCAAAACGACGATTGGACGCGCCGCCGTCGGGCTCTTGCCTGTAGCCGAAGGCAGCATGCGGGTGGTGGGGCAGGACATTTCCGCCGCCAAGCGCAATGGAAAGCAGCTGCACGAAGTGCGGCGCGACATCGGCATGGTGTTCCAGGATCCGTCGTCGTCGTTGAACCCCCGGCTGCCCATCGGTGAGAGCATCGGCGAGCCGATGTTCCTTGCGGGGGTGGCGAAGGGCGTCAATCTGCAGAAACGGATTGAGACCCTTCTGGACCAGGTGGAACTGCCGCGCGGCTACCGCAACCGGTATCCGCATGAATTGTCAGGCGGCCAGAAGCAGCGCGTCGGCATTGCCCGGGCGCTGTCGCTGCAGCCCAAGCTCATGGTCGCGGATGAGCCGACGTCGGCGCTGGACGTTTCGGTGCAGGCAAAGGTCCTGGAACTCTTCCAGAACCTGCAGAGGGAGCTGGGGTTCGCGTGCTTGTTCGTCACGCACGACCTCGCCGTGGTTGATGTGCTCGCGGACCGGATCTGCGTGATGCAGCGAGGCCGGATCGTGGAGCAAGGCACCCGGGAACAGATCCTCCGCAATCCGCAGGAGCCCTACACGCAGAGGCTGCTGGCCGCGGTGCCGCTTCCGGACCCCGAGAAGCAGCGCGAGCGTCGGGAACTGCGCGCGCAGCTCATGGCGGCAGGCATCGAGTAGCAATCCGGAGGCGTTCCCGGCGGCACGAACCGACCGGCGCAACCGCAAGAGAGTCTCCGTCGCCATAGGCGGCGGGGGCTCTTTTTCGTGGGTGTCTTTGTGGTTGTCTGAGGCGCCGGGAGTGTCTGTTGTACCCCTTTGGGGTGCCAGAAATAGCCCTACATTCCGGGGAAAATCAGGGATCAGGCATGTCGAGTCTAGCAACGCAGCCCTCATTGCGTGAAATGACTGCTTCATTTACGTGAAATGACTGCTTCATTACTAAAACTGTCAACTGCACACTTCGTTCTTCACGCCAATGGGATTCCATATTTCGGACAAGCTGTGGTTAGGATTACACATCCATGTAGGCCGCGTCACAGGATATTTCTGTGCCGGGCCCCGGGGGCAGCTATGAGTTGCCCTGACCCATCCCCCTGAATCCATAGGAGGCGGAATGCGTTTTTCGCGCACTTCCAAAGCTCTTGGCTTGCTGGCAGTCGCCGCACTTGCCCTCACCGGATGCGGCAGCGCCGGCACCGGAAGCAGTGCAGCAACCGCTGCCGGCGATCCGAACAAAATCATCACCGCATACAGCAATGAACCCCAGCACCCCCTGCTCCCGTCCAACACCAACGAGGTGTACGGTGGCCGCGTTGTCGACCTCCTGTTCGAAGGCCTGACCAGCTACGACGCCAATGGCAAGTCCGTGAACGCACTCGCGGAGTCCATTGACACGACTGACGGCCAGAACTACACCATCAAGGTCAAGAAGGGCGCCAAGTTCACCAACGGCGAGGCAGTTACTGCCAAGAGCTTTGTTGACGCTTGGAACTTCGCAGCCCTGAGCACCAACGCCCAGGCCAGCAGCAGCTTCTTCGAATCCATCGAAGGCTACGACGCAGTCAGCGCCGTAACGAAGACCAAGGGCGCGGACGGCAAGTCAACGTCGACTCCCGCACCGACCGCCCAGACGATGTCCGGCCTCGTGCTGAAGGACGATTCGACCATCACGGTCAAGCTGGCCCAGCCGGAAGCCGACTGGCCGCAGCGCCTCGGCTACTCCGCCTTCATGCCGCTTCCGGCTGACGCCCTGAAGGACCCGAAGGCCTTCGGCGAAAACCCCATCGGCAACGGCCCGTACAAGATGGCCGCGAAGGGTGCCTGGCAGCACGACAGCCAGATCGCCCTCGTCAAGAACCCTGACTACCAGGGCAACCGCATGGCCAAGAACGGCGGCGTGACCTTCAAGTTCTACACCGACCCGGCTCCGGCTTACACGGACGTCCAGGCCAACAACCTTGACGTGACCGACGTCCTGCCGACGAACGCCCTGAAGACCTACACCACGGACTTCCCGGACCACAACCTGAACAAGGCTTACGCAGGCAACGCGACCCTGAACATCCCGAACTACCTGCCTGAGTTCCAGGGGCCGGCCGGCCAGCTGCGTCGCCAGGCCATCTCCATGGCGATCAACCGCGATGAGATCACCAAGGTCGTCTTCAACGGCACCCGCATCCCGGCGAAGGACTTCACGTCGCCGTCCATCGACGGCTACAACGACAACGTGGCCGGTTCCGACGTCCTGAAGTTCGACGCCGCGAAGGCCAAGGACCTCTGGTCGAAGGCAAACGCCATGAGCCCGTGGCCCGCCGGCAAGGTTCTCCAGCTCGCGTACAACACCGATGGTGGCAACAAGGAATGGATTGACGCTGTTGCCAACAACCTGAAGAACAACCTCGGCATCCAGGCAGAAGGCCAGCCGTTTGCGAAGTTCGCAGAGATCCTGAACCTCCGCACGGCGAAGACCCTCCCGGGCTTCACCCGCGCCGGCTGGCAGGCAGACTACCCGTCGCTGTACAACTTCCTCGGCCCGCTGCTGAAGACCGGTGCCAGCGCCAACTACGAGGGTTACAGCAACCCTGACTTCGACAAGCTGCTGACCGAGGGCCTTGCATCCAAGTCCACGGACGACGCCAACAAGAAGTTCACCCAGGCACAGGAGATCCTCTTCAAGGACCTTCCGAACCTGCCCCTGTGGTACCAGGCCCGCCAGGCTGTATGGAGCCAGAACGTCAGCAACGTTGACTCCGGCTGGAACGGCGTCCTCCTGTACTACAACATCACCGCAAAGTAGTCCTTCTGGACTCGTTCCAAGCTCGTTAGCGTATGGGGGTCCGGCCACAAACCGGGCCCCCATGCCTTGATTCGGCACGAAAGCTGTCCCCAATGAATCCCTATATTTCCAAGAGCGTCCAGGAACCGTTGCTGTGACCCAGTACATCCTCCGGCGTTTGCTGCAGGTCATCCCCGTGTTCCTGGGAACCACCCTGCTCGTGTACTTCATGGTCTTTGCCCTCCCGGGCGACCCCATCCGCGCCCTGTTCGGCGACCGGCCGCCCAGCGAGTCCGTCATTGCCGCGCTGCGCCAGCAATACAACCTCGACCAGCCTTTCTGGGTCCAGTACGGGCTGTTCCTCAAGAACCTCTTCACCTTCAACCTCGGGGTGGACTTCACCGGCCAGCCGATCGCCGCAACCCTTGGCCGTGTTTTCCCGGTCACCGCCATGCTCGCCGTCGAGGCCCTTGCCATCCAGGCCGTCTTCGGAGTGGCCTTCGGCCTGATTGCCGGCCTGCGCAAGGGGAAGATCTTCGACTCCACCGTGCTGGTTGCTTCCCTCGTCGTCATTGCCGTCCCGACGTTCGTCCTGGGCTTCGTGCTTCAGCTCGTCGTTGGCGTGCAGCTCGGCTGGGCCAAGCCGACCGTTGGATCCAACGCGGATTGGGGCACCCTGATCCTTCCGGCGACGGTTCTTGGCCTCGTGTCCTTTGCCTACGTGCTGCGCCTGACCCGCGCCTCGGTCATTGAAAACATGAACGCCGACTACGTCCGCACCGCAACCGCAAAAGGCCTGTCCCGCCCCCGCGTGGTCCTGGCCCACATCCTGCGAAACTCCATGATTCCCGTGGTCACCTACCTGGGCGCGAACCTGGGTGGCTTGATGGGCGGCGCGATCGTCACCGAAGGCATCTTCAACGTGCCCGGCGTCGGCCAAAAGCTCTACCAAGCCGTGATCCGCAGCGAAGGCCCCACCGTCGTCGCCATTGTCAGCGTGTTGGTACTGGTCTTCGTTGCCGCCAACTTGTTGGTCGACCTCCTCTACGCCTGGCTTGACCCCAGGATTCGCTATGAAAAGTAGATCCGATATGAAAAGTAACCGTCAGATCGAGCACTACGTTGCCCCTATCGACGAGACACCGCTGCTCGCGACCGATACCCTCAAGGTCGACGCAGCACCCCTGAGCCTGTGGGCTGATGCCTGGCGGAAGCTCCGCCGTCGGCCGCTCTTCATCATCTCGGCGCTCATGATTCTCCTGCTCCTCGTCGTCGCGTTCTTCCCGGGCCTGTTCACGCAGACAGCCCCGAACGACAACTGTCAGCTGGCCGACTCCCTCGGGGGTCCCTCGGCCGGCCATCCCCTCGGATTCACTTTCCAGGGGTGCGACATCTACTCCCGCGTCATCCACGGCACGCAGGCGTCCTTGACCGTCGGCGTCGTCTCGGTCATCTTCGTCCTGATCATCGGAGTCACGCTCGGCGCGCTGGCCGGCTTCTTCGGCGGCTGGGTTGACACCGTCATTGCCCGCATCGGCGACATCTTCTTCGCCTTGCCTTTGGTCCTCGGCGCACTGGTAGTCACCCAGCTCCCGTTCTTCCGCGAGAACAAGAGCGTCTTCACGGTGGTCATGGTCATCGTGATGCTCGGCTGGCCCCAAATGGCCCGCATCACCCGCGGCGCGGTGATCGAGGTCCGCAACGCGGATTTCGTCACCGCCGCACGCTCGCTCGGCGTCTCCAAGATCGGCACGCTGGTCCGGCACGTCGTACCGAACGCGCTTGCGCCGATCATCGTGCTGGCCACCATGGAGCTTGGCGTCTTCATCGTGACGGAAGCAACGCTGTCCTTCCTCGGCATTGGCCTGCCTGGCAGCATCATGTCCTGGGGTAACGACATTTCCGCGGCGAAGGACACGTTGCGCACCAACCCCGAGGTGCTGATGTTCCCCGCAACCGCACTGTCCATCACGGTCCTGAGCTTCATCATGCTTGGCGACGCGCTGCGTGACGCCCTTGATCCCAAGAGCCGCAAGCGATGAAGGAGGCAATCATGTCAACGTCCAACATCACCATCGACGAAGCCGGATCCGAAGAGCGTCCGCTCCTGGAAATCCGTGACCTCGCCATCTCCTTCCAGACGGCGAGCGGCGAATTCCAGGCCGTCAAGAACGCCCACCTGACCATCATGCCCGGCGAGACCGTCGCCATTGTGGGGGAGTCCGGTTCGGGAAAGTCGACGACGGCGCTTGCCGCCATCGGTCTCCTGCCGGAGAATGGCAGGGTTTCCGGCGGGCAGATCCTGCTCGACGGCGAGGACATTTCCCATGCACCGGAACGGCGCATGATCGAGCTGCGTGGCAACACGATCGGCATGGTTCCGCAGGATCCGATGTCCAACCTGAACCCGGTCTGGAAGATCGGCTACCAGGTGCGCGAAACACTTCGCGCCAACGGCAAGCCCAGCGGTCCTGCCGACGTCGCCCGCGTCCTGGGGGAAGCCGGCCTGCCGGACTCCGCTCGCCGCGCCAAGCAGTACCCGCACGAATTCTCCGGCGGCATGCGTCAGCGTGCCCTGATCGCCATCGGCCTGTCCTGCCAGCCCCGGCTCCTGATCGCCGATGAGCCGACGTCGGCCCTGGACGTGACCGTGCAGCGGCAGATCCTGGACCACCTCGAAACCATGACGGCGGAACTCGGTACGGCTGTCTTGCTCATCACCCACGATCTTGGCCTAGCTGCCGAGCGCGCGGACAAAGTGGTGGTCATGTACCGCGGCAACGTGGTGGAGGCTGGTCCTTCGCTCGAATTGCTCCGCAACCCGCAACACCCCTACACCCAGCGGTTGGTGGCCTCGGCCCCGTCCCTCGCTTCCAGGCGTATCCAGGCTGCCAAGGCCGAGGGAATCCAGACGGAAGAACTCCTGGCGCCCACCGACGTCGTGGCCGAAAAGGCGTTGTCCGACGACGTCCTGAAGGTCGAGAGCCTCAGCAAGGTCTTCAAGCTGCGCTCAGGAGTGGGCAAGGCAACGGACTTCAAAGCGGTGGACAACGTCTCGTTCAACGTCAAACGCGGGACGACGACGGCGATCGTGGGGGAGTCGGGTTCCGGCAAGTCCACCGTGGCCCAGATGGTCCTCAACCTGCTTGCACCGACGTCGGGCCGGATCGTGTTCGACGGCGTGGACACTTCCACCCTGAACAGCCGGGAGATCTTCAAGTTCCGGCGCCGCGTTCAGCCGATTTTCCAGGACCCGTACGGTTCGCTCGACCCGATGTACAACATCTTCAGGACCATCGAGGAACCGCTCCGGACCCACAAGATCGGTGACAAGGTCAGCCGCGAGAAAAAGGTCCGGGAACTCCTGGACCAGGTGGCGCTGCCGCAGTCCACGATGCAGCGGTACCCGAACGAACTCTCCGGCGGCCAAAGGCAGCGTGTCGCGATCGCTCGGGCGCTGGCCCTCGACCCCGAAGTGATCATCTGCGACGAGGCGGTCTCCGCCCTTGACGTTTTGGTTCAGGCCCAGGTACTGAACCTCCTGGCCGAGTTGCAGTCCAATCTTGGTCTGACGTATCTGTTCATCACGCACGACCTCGCCGTCGTGCGGCAGATCGCTGACCATGTCTGCGTGATGCAGAAGGGCAAGCTCGTGGAGACGGGCAGCACCGACGAGGTCTTCGATTTGCCGCAGCAGGACTACACCAAGGCCCTGCTTAACGCGATCCCGGGTGCCAGCCTCATGCTGCCGCCCGTGGTGGCCTGACGGGTTTGCCACCCGTCTGCTGAGCGCCAGTTTGGCAGGCAGAAGAGCCGGTACCACTTCCGTGGGGGGAAGTGGTCCCGGCTCTTTTGCTGTTTCCGGCGCGTCTCGGAGCTCGCTGCCCGTTGTGATGAAGGGCACAATTCGGCGGCCTGCAGGGTGATTTTTAGGCCAATAAATACCACAGCGCTTAGACTCTAGGAAGGTGCCCTGTGTCAAAGGGGCTAATCCGTCGTGCGTTCCGGTTGGAAATGTCGCGATACAACAGCTGACTTCACCACTGAATCGAGCCATTACGCATGTCTGAAACCACCACCAACACCGCCGCGGCCACTGCATCGCGCAGTGATCTGCGCAACGTCGCGATTGTGGCCCACGTTGACCACGGCAAGACCACCCTGGTCGACGCCATGCTCAAGCAGACCAACTCCTTCGCCGAGCACAACCACCTGGAAGACCGCGTCATGGACTCCGGTGACCTGGAGCGCGAAAAGGGCATCACCATCCTCGCCAAGAACACCACGGTTGCCTACAACGGCCCGTCGTCCAATGGCGAGACCATCACCATCAACGTGATCGACACCCCCGGCCACGCCGACTTCGGTGGCGAGGTGGAGCGCGGCCTGTCCATGGTTGACGGCGTGGTCCTCCTGGTTGACGCTTCCGAAGGTCCGCTGCCGCAGACCCGCTTTGTGCTCCGCAAGGCCCTTGCCGCCCACCTGCCCGTCATCCTGCTGGTCAACAAGACCGACCGCCCCGACGCCCGCATCGAAGAGGTTGTCCACGAGTCCATGGACCTGCTCCTCGGCCTGGCCTCCGACCTCGCGGACGAAGTTCCGGACCTGGACCTCGACAAGATCCTCGAAGTACCCGTGGTCTACGCCGCAGCGAAGGTCGGCCGCGCCTCCCTCGAGCAGCCGGCTGACGGCTCGGCCCCGGATAACGAAGATCTCGAACCCCTCTTCAAGGCGATCATCGAGCACATTCCGGCGCCGACCTACAACCCGAACGGTGTCCTTCAGGCGCACGTCACCAACCTGGACGCTTCCCCGTTCCTCGGCCGCCTCGCCCTCCTGCGCATCTACAACGGCACCCTCCGTAAGGGCCAGACCGTCGCTTGGGCGCGCGCCAACGGCGAGCTGAAGAACGTCAAGATCACCGAGCTCCTGGCCACCAAGGCCCTTGACCGCGTGCCGGCGGAGTCTGCCGGCCCGGGCGAGATTGTTGCTGTTGCCGGCATCGAGGAAATCACCATCGGTGAGACCCTGACCGACGCCGAGAACCCGCAGCCGCTGCCCCTCATCACGGTGGATGACCCCGCGATCTCCATGACCATCGGTATCAACACCTCTCCGCTGGCCGGCAAGGTCAAGGGCGCGAAGGTCACGGCCCGCCAGGTGAAGGATCGCCTGGACAAGGAACTGATCGGTAACGTCTCCATCAAGGTTCTGCCTACCGAGCGTCCGGACGCCTGGGAAGTCCAGGGCCGTGGCGAGCTCGCACTGGCCATCCTCGTGGAGCAGATGCGACGCGAAGGCTTCGAACTGACGGTCGGCAAGCCGCAGGTTGTCACCCGGACCGTTGACGGCAAGATTCACGAGCCGATGGAACACATGACCATCGACGTGCCCGAAGAGTACCTCGGTGCGGTCACGCAGCTCATGGCCGCGCGCAAGGGCCGCATGACCAACATGGCCAACCACGGTACCGGCTGGTGCCGCATGGAATTCATCGTTCCTGCTCGCGGGCTCATCGGCTTCCGCACCAAGTTCCTCACGGACACCCGTGGCGCCGGCATCGCTTCCTCGATCTCCGAGGGCTATGAGCCGTGGGCCGGCCCCATCGAATACCGCACCAACGGTTCGATGGTTGCCGACCGCGCCGGCGTCGTCACCCCCTTCGCGATGATCAACCTGCAGGAACGCGGCTCCTTCTTCGTGAAGCCCACGTCCGAGGTCTACGAAGGCATGATCGTCGGCGAGAACTCGCGCGCTGATGACATGGACGTCAACATCACCAAGGAAAAGAAGCTCACCAACATGCGTGCTGCTTCCTCCGACACCTTCGAGAACCTGACGCCGCCGCGCGACCTGACCCTCGAAGAGTCCCTCGAATTCGCCCGCGAAGACGAGTGCGTTGAGGTGACCCCGGATTCCATCCGCATCCGCAAGGTGATCCTGGACGCCAACGAGCGCGCCAAGGCTACCCGCGCACGCGCCAAAGTCTGATCCTGCGCTGATTGCGTACTGACGCACTGAACGGATTGACGCATTGAATAAGGGAGCCACCGGAACGGTACGCGGCATTGCCGCGGCTGTTCCGGTGGCTCTTTTTGCTGCCGTTGCAGGCACTGCACTGCACCGGCAGACGCTCCTCATTGCCGGCGTCGACGTCTATTGGGGCACCGCGGCAGCATTGCTCCTGCTCGCCTCGCTCCAGCTCCTGCTGGGCGCGTGGTCGCGGTCTTTGCTCCCGACGGCGGTAGCGGGCATTCTTTGTTACGCGACCGTAGGTCTGCTGTCCGCCGGTGGAACCGGCAAGCAGCTGATCGTCGCGGATGTGCCTGGAAATGTGTGGGTCTACGGGAACGCAGGGATCACGTTTGTCATGCTCTTGTGGTGCCGGCGCTACCGGCGTACGTCGCGCGGCTAGCTAATCTGCGCTCGGGTCCCGGTGGTGGGCGATCAAGAGCGAGGTGGCCTCGCCGTCGTCGTCTGCCGGAAGCCGCATGTATTCTTCGACGACCGCCCGTAACTTGCCCATCATTTCCTGCTGCCGTGCTGAGTTGAACTTGACGCCAAGCCGCCAGATTTCGATGTCCTCGGGTGCGAGTCCGCGGGTTTCCTGGACGAATGTTTCGATCAGGATCGGGGATATATCGTTGACGGGCGTGCTCCAGGAGGCGCGTGTGGCGATATATGGAACCTCTTTGGCGCCCCTCTTTCCCTTCCGGCCTTCCTGAGGTTCGAGAAAACCGGTGCGCACCAGGGTCCTGACGTGGTGCAGGCTCGACGCCGGGTTGATGTCCAAGAGCCCGGCAATCTCTTTGTTGGTGCGCGCGTGGTGCAGGCAGAGCCGGAGGATCCTCAGGCGCAAGGGCGAGCTCAAGGCGCGGCCCTTGGCGACCAGGTCGCTGTCGTCCCGCGCGTGTTCCGTCATGGAGGCCAGTGTAGCCACCCATAAGTGATTGACATATACCAATCACTGCAGGAAACTGAGCGGGTGAACGCCGGGACCGCTGACAACGCTCAGCAGAGCGACAACGCTCTGCAAACTGAGGCGACTCTCCAAGGTGACACAGCTCTTCAAGCTGCCCCGGCTCAGAAGCCGGCCTCGCTTTGGCGGGACCGGAACTTCATGACCTTCTGGTCGGGCCAAGCCGTCAGCCAGTTCGGAGCGCAACTTGGGCAATTGGCATTCCCCGTCCTCGCAGTGACTTTGCTCGGCGCCAGCGAGTTCGAAGTTGGTGCACTCAATGCCGCCGGCCTTGCGGCCTTCCTGCTCATCGGTTTGCCGGCAGGAGCCTGGGTTGACCGCTGGCTCAAGCGTCGCACCATGATTGTGGCTGACCTGGTCCGGACCGCGGCGATGGCCACCGTACCTATACTCTGGTGGGCCGGCATCCTGCAGATCTGGCACCTCTACGCTGTTGCCGCCGTCGTCGGGGCTGCGACGGTCTTCTTCGACGTTTCCTACCAGAGCTACGTGCCCGTGCTCGTGGACGCCGGGAAGGTGCCGCAGGCCAACTCCAAGCTGGAAGCCACCTCCCAGATCGCCCGGATCGGTGGTCCTGCCGCGGGCGGTGCGCTCCTGGTGATCGTTTCCGCCCCGGTGCTGTTCGTCGGGGAGGCGATGGGGTACCTGTTGTCGGCCATCTTCCTGCTCAGGACACGCGACGCGGAAGTACCGGTGCCCGCGAAGGACCGGCGGCCGCTGGCAAGCGAAATCAAGGAAGGCCTGGTCTTCGTCGTCAGGCATCCGTTGATCAGCAGGGTTGTGGCCTGCACGGGCGGGGTCAACTTCTTCACCACGCTTGCTTTTACCTTGATGCCGGTACTCGTGCTTCGTGAATTGGGACTCGGTCCGGAGGGCATGGGCCTCATCATGGCGGTCGGTGCTGTGGGTGGTCTGATCGGGGCGGTTGCCGCGCCCCGATTCGCGGCCTGGATCGGCGAGGGGACCGTCATTCCCGTGGCGTCGATGATCAGCTCGCTTTTCCTCCTCCTGGTCCCTTTGTCCGTGCTTGCCCCCGAACGATGGATGTCCCTCGTGATGCTCATCGTCTCGGAGTTCGGGTTCGCCTTCGGCGTCCTGGCGTACAACATCATGCAGTTGAGCATGAGGCAGCGGGTGTGTCCTCCCAGGCTCCTGGGGCGCATGAATGCGTCCATTCGCTTTGTGGTGTGGGGAGTCATGCCGATCGCAGCCCTCGCCTCGGGTCTCCTGGCCGAGAACCTTGGCCTCGTCCCGACACTCTGGATCGGCTGGGCCGGAAGCATTGTTTTTGTTGCGCCGGTGCTGTTCTCCCCGCTGTGGGGAATGCGCAGGCTGCCGGACGAGGTGCACGGCGCCTGACCCTCCCCTTGGGACATGCCCCGCCTTGGCCCGCAGCATTGGACATATTGGCAACATGCTCATTCCTTGGTCTCCACGTGGCGCATGCTCTGCGGTGAGGGAGGCACATGTCCAGCGCTTGGCCACAGGAGTGGACTGGACGTTTTCCACATAGTGAATATTGGCGCTTCCGCACCCATGATTCGGTCGGAACGATGGGCACATGGTGAACATTACCGACGTCATTTCAGCGTACGACGGCGTGGCGCGGGCCAAGCATCTTGCTGCGGCCGGAGTGTCGCATTTCCAACTGAAATCCGCGTTGGCGAGCGGGCGGATTCTCCGTGTGGCGCGAGGGGTTTATGCGATGCCCGACGCCGATCCCGGCTTGGTTGCCATCCGATCCCTTCCTGCTGAACCGGCCTGCGTTTCCGCGGCCGAGCTGTCCGGGTTGTGGGTCTTGGATCCCCCTCAATTTCCCCACGTGGCCGTCCCTCACAGCCGAAGGTACCAAGGTTTTGTTTGCCATAGATCCGCAGCCGCGCCGTCCCTCATGGATTCAGTTGTCCAGGCCCTCCGTTGCCTGCCGGACCTGGATGGGCTTGTCGTTGCGGAATCTGCCGTAGCTCTGGGAAGGCTACCGCTCTCTGGCATGAGGATGCGGCTAAGCGGGCGGAACGATGCGCGGGAGCGGAGGCTGGTGTCAAAAATTGTTCCCCAGTCACAGTCGATCATTGAGTGCATCGCCCGGTACCTCCTGCGCGAAGCCGGTTTCCATGTGGAATCACAAGTGAACATACCCGGCATGGGGCATTTGGACTTGATGGTGGACGGAAGGCTGGGGATTGAAACCGACGGAGCAGGTTTCCACATGGACAAGCCGAGCTTCGAGGAGGACCGCCGACGGTGGAATGTCACCACCAGGCTGGGTATTCCCACCTTGGTTGTGAGCTATTCCATGCTGAAGAACCGGCCTCGGGAATTTGTGGCGATGGTCCGCGACACTCTGAGGTCGCTCGACCAGGCCGCGTGATCTCCGCCTAGCTCATCTTCGGCCCCGTCAAAAGGGACATGCCCATCGCTGAGCCTCAGGAACGGACATGTGCCTCGCCCGAGCTTGCGCTGCCGCGGGACATGCCCAGCCCTCCGAGCCAGGAATGGACATATTCGCACTATGTCCAATGGTTTGAGCGGGCGGTGGGCATGTCCTGTGGTTTGAGCGGGAAGGGGGCATGTCCGCGTGGGTAGGCAAAGGTGGGTGGGCAGAGGTGGGTGCGCAGGGGTGGCGGGATTACTGGCGGGCTGTGCGCGGACCACGGCGCGGAGGCGGAGGAGGGACCTCCTTGGCGGCCACTACAAGGGCAAGGGGGATCTCGACGTCGGACTGCCGGGTACGGATGGTGCACGCTCCATCGGCGACGCAGAGCAGGTAGCCGAGGGCATCGGTGAAGCCGTCGTCCAGCCGGTATCGGACAACGACGCGTGTTCCGGATACGGTATTGAGCAGGAAATCCTGGGGCCGGGGCTGATTCACCAGTTCATAGTAAGACGCCCGGCTAGGTTGCTGAGTTCCCGCTGGGGGATAATAGGCTCAGAATTCGATGTACCGGCCACATGGCCGGTGGTACTACCCGGAAACTGTCCGGGACAACTGTGGAGAGGCAAGGGACGTGACCTACGTAATCGCGCAGCCGTGTGTGGACGTCAAGGACAAGGCATGTATTGAAGAGTGTCCTGTTGACTGCATCTACGAAGGCGAACGTTCCCTCTATATCCACCCGGATGAGTGCGTGGACTGCGGAGCTTGCGAACCCGTGTGCCCGGTGGAAGCGATCTACTACGAGGACGACACCCCGGAGGAATGGGCCGACTACTACAAGGCCAATGTCGAGTTCTTCGATGACCTTGGTTCCCCGGGCGGGGCTGCCAAGATCGGCAACACCGGCAAGGACCACCCCTTCATCGCTGCGCTGCCTCCACAGAACCAAGACCACTAAGAACGGTTGCTTCCTTTGATTTCTGCGGCCCCCGCTTTCGGCCTCAACCTGCCCGACTACCCTTGGGAAGCCATGGCGCCGTATGTGGCCAAGGCCTCAGAACACGCGGGCGGGGTGGTCAATCTCTCCATCGGAACCCCCGTGGATCCTACGCCGCAGCTGGTCCGCGAGGCGCTCGCCGGGGCCGCGGATGCCCATGGGTACCCGACAGTCCACGGCACGGAAGCACTCCGCGAGGCTGTGTCCGCCTGGTTCGCCAGCCGTCGCGGGGTCACGGGGATCGATCCGAAGGATGTGATGCCCACGGTCGGCTCCAAGGAATTGGTCGCTTGGCTGCCGTTCCTGCTGGGACTCAGCGCGGGTGACGTCGTGGTCCGTCCCACTGTTGCTTACCCCACCTACGACATCGGCGCCATGCTCGCAGGGGCCACCGCGGTCGCCGCGGACAGCCTGGACGAACTGGATTCAGCCACTCGCGCCAAGGTCCGGCTCATCTGGATCAATTCCCCGGGCAATCCCACGGGCAGCGTCCGTGACGTCGAATCGCTCAGGCAGATCGTGGCCCAGGCGCGCGAGATCGGTGCGGTCGTGGCATCGGATGAATGCTATGCCGAACTCGGCTGGGGTGAATGGGATGCGCAGCGTGGCGGCGAGGCCGTTCCGAGCGTCCTTGATCCGCGCGTCACGGGAGGATCCACGGACGGCCTCTTGTGCGTCTACTCGCTGAGCAAGCAGTCGAACCTCGCCGGCTATCGTGCTGCTTTCGTGGCCGGGGATTCGTCGATCGTGGCAAACCTCGTCAACAGCCGCAAGCACGCAGGCATGATCGTGCCCTACCCGGTTCAGGAAGCCATGCGCGCCGCGCTCGGCGATGCCGGCCACGTGCTTGCCCAAAAAGATCTCTACCGCGGACGCCGCGAACGCCTCGTGCCTGCACTTCAGAACTTCGGCCTGGAGATCCACGAGTCCAAGGCGGGCCTGTACTTGTGGTCCACGGCAGGGGAGGCGACGTGGGACACGGTCCAGCGTTTCGCTGACCTGGGGATCGTCGTCGGGCCCGGAGTGTTCTACGGAGACGCAGGCAACGGTTTCATCCGAGTGGCGCTCACGGGCACCGACGAACGCATCGATGCGGCCGTGCAACGCTTGAACACTGCCCGGTAACAATGCTGTGACTTGCCGCACAGGGCGCGTCATTCCGCCAGTAACCCTAGCTTGTGAATTAGTTTGTCCCGCTTACTGGCGGTAGCTTTTAACTGACTATCAATGGTGGCTTTCTCCATGAAGGCAGTCCGGCCGATGGCACCTGCACCTGCAGGCCCCCGGTTGGAGTCACCAGATGTTGGTTGGATCAAGCTTTCGACCGAGGCCAAGAGCCTCATGAAGGGGACTCCATGACTGAGACCACCAGCGCTACCCTGCGCCATGCCGGCGGAGAGCTCGAACTCCCGCGGATCAAGGTTGTAGAAGGGAACGAAGGATACGACGTTTCCAAGCTGCTGAAGCAGACGGGCGCCGTCGCCTATGACCCCGGCTTCATGAACACCGCCGCCACGACGTCGGCGATCACCTACATCGATGGCGACGCCGGTATCCTGCGGTACCGCGGCTACCCGATCGAGCAGCTTGCCCAGCACTCAAGCTTCCTGGAAGTTTCCTACCTGCTGATCTACGGCAACCTTCCCACACCCACCGAGCTGGACGCGTTTGACCAGCGGATCCGCCACCACACGCTGCTCCACGAAGAGCTCAAGGGCTTCTTCGGCGGCTTCCCGCGTGACGCGCACCCGATGCCGGTGCTTTCCTCGGCTGTCTCCGCGCTGTCCACGTTCTACCAGGACTCCTTGGACCCGTTCAACCCGGAGCACGTGGAAGTTTCCACTATCCGCCTCATGGCGAAGCTCCCGGTCATCGCTGCCTACGCACACAAGAAGTCCATCGGCCAGCCCATGCTGTACCCGGACAACTCCATGAACCTCGTGGAGAACTTCCTGCGCCTGAGCTTCGGCCTGCCGGCAGAGCAGTACGAGCTGGACCCCGTCGTCGTCAAGGCGCTCGACCTTCTGCTCATCCTGCACGCCGACCACGAGCAGAACTGCTCGACGTCGACCGTCCGCCTGGTGGGCTCCTCGAACGCGAACCTGTTCGCTTCCGTTTCCGCAGGCATCAACGCCCTCTTCGGGCCCGCCCACGGTGGCGCCAACGAAGCCGTGCTGAAGATGCTGCGCCAGATCCAGGCCGACGGCATCAAGCCCGAGGAATACATGGAGAAGGTCAAGAACAAGGAGGACGGCGTCCGCCTCATGGGCTTCGGGCACCGGGTCTACAAGAACTACGATCCCCGCGCGAAGATCATCAAGGCGACCGCGCATGAGATCCTGGGCAAGCTCGGCGGAAACGACGAGCTCCTGGACATCGCGATGCGCCTCGAAGAGAAGGCGCTGGCCGATGATTACTTCATCCAGCGCAAGCTCTACCCGAACGTCGACTTCTACACCGGCCTGATCTACAAGGCCATGGGCTTCCCCGAGAAGATGTTCACCGTGCTGTTCGCCATCGGCCGGCTCCCCGGCTGGATCGCCCAGTGGCGCGAAATGATCAACGATCCCCAGACCAAGATCGGCCGTCCGCGGCAGCTCTACACCGGAGAGCCGGAGCGCGACTACCCGGCAGTCTAAGCAAACGCGGGGTCACTTACGGTCCGTCCCAAGGGACATCATGGGCCGTAAGTGACCCCGCGTTGCTTTAAGAGCTGTAGCCGAGGGGGTTGTTCTTCTGCCACCGCCAGTGGTCTTCGCACATCTGGTCCACGGTC
Source organism: Arthrobacter sp. SRS-W-1-2016 (assembly GCF_002009585.1). Taxonomy (NCBI): domain Bacteria; kingdom Bacillati; phylum Actinomycetota; class Actinomycetes; order Micrococcales; family Micrococcaceae; genus Arthrobacter; species Arthrobacter sp. SRS-W-1-2016. The sequence continues at coordinate 56,587 of NZ_MTPV01000066.1, forward strand.
TTCGTGGTGGACCAGCTCAGGTCGGCCAGGGCGGAGGAAGCGTCGGCCCAGAACGCGGGCAGGTCTCCGGCGCGGCGGCCGGTGATCTCATACGGCAGCGGGTGCCCGACGGCCTGTTCGAACGCGTGGAGCATCTCCAGCACGGATGTACCCTTGCCGGAGCCGAGGTTCCAGCGGTGCACGCCGGGGCGTTCCGCAACGTAGTCCAGGGCGGCGACGTGGCCATCCGCGAGGTCGACGACGTGGATGTAGTCCCGTAGGCAGGTGCCGTCCGGGGTGTCGTAGTCTCCACCGAAGACCATGAGCTTTTCGCGGCGGCCGACGGCAACTTGGGCGATGTACGGAACCAGGTTGTTGGGGATGCCCTGCGGGTCCTCGCCGATCCGGCCTGAGGGGTGTGCGCCCACCGGGTTGAAGTAGCGCAATAGAGCGATGTGCCAACGTTCGTCCGCGGCGCCCAGGTCCGTGAGGATGTCCTCGACCTGCTCCTTGGTACGCCCATAGGGGTTGTTGGCCCCGATCTCCATCTTCTCGATGTAGGGGATGGGGTTGTGCTCGCCGTATACCGTTGCCGAAGAACTGAAGACGATCGAGCGGACCCCGTGCTTGTCCATGGCGCGCAGCAGGTTCAGTGTGCCCACGATGTTGTTGTAGTAGTAGTTCAAGGGTTCCTGCACGGATTCGCCAACCGCCTTGAGCCCGGCGAAGTGGATGACGGCGTCGATGCTGTGCTGGTCGAACACGGCCTCAAGCGCGGCCTCGTCCACCAGGTCCACCCGATGGAATGCTGCGGTCTTTCCCGCCAGTTCGCCGACGCGGCGCAGGGATTCTTCGCTTGAGTTCACGAGGTTGTCCACCACGACCACTTCGTGTCCGGTTTCCAACAGGGACAGGACGGTGTGCGATCCGATGTAGCCGGTGCCACCCGTGACAAGAATTCTCATGCAAGCAACGGTAGTCGAACTTGGTGCGTGCCCGCTCAGTGTTGCGTAGGCCACAGTCGTCCGGTCCCGTGTGCCGGACGACATGGTTCAAGCACGTTTGTGCTAAAAAGACTTGTGCCCAAGATTGTCGATGCCGAAGCCCGGCGCCAAGAAGTAGTCGAAGCCGTCTTCAGGATCATCGCCTCGGATGGCCTCGAGCGAGCCTCCTTGCGGGAGGTGGCCGACGAAGCCGGGCTGGCCGTTGGTTCGGTCCGCCACTACTTTGCCAGCAGTGACGAATTGCTGGTCCATTCCTTTGCCGTGGTCATCGACAGGATCGCCGGGCGGCTGGACGAGGCGTTCGCCGTCGTCGAATCCCTGGACAACGGCTCGGCGGAACACGACGCCGCCGTGTTAACCCTGCTGGGTCAATTCCTTCCGCTCGACGAGGAACTGGCCGTCGACGCCTGCGTGTGGATGGCATTCCGGCACGCGGCCCGGATCCGTCCGGTGCTCGAGCAGGAAGCCGCACGCAGCCACCGTGCCGTGGCCGCCGTCGTCGGCCGCTTGATGATGCGGCTGATGCCCGACGGCGGCTCCGGCCAGGAGCGTCTGGTGGCCGAGGCCGAGCGCCTTCTGGCGACCCTCGACGGACTGTGCATGCACGCCTTGCTGCAGCCCGAATGGATGACGGCTGAGGTGTGCCGCGACGTTCTGACCGCACATGTGGACAGTCTTGTTGCGGTGCCTTCCAACCGTTAACGTCGCGCCTCTTCGGGAATAGACTGGAACTCTGAGTGGGCACCTGCCAAGGGAGGCAATCGGATGCATGACACAGGCGGTCAGGGGTGGCGGATCACAATGGACACCTCCGGACCGATGCTCATTGCCTTGTATCTGAGAGACGTTGCTGGATTGGACGGAGCCGGGACGCCGACGTTGTCCCACGCCACACCTAAAGTCAGGCAGGCGGACCACACGCACCTCACCGCCGAGGTAGGCGGCGTGGCGGCCCTCAAGACGGAGTGGGAGGCGTGGTGGGAACGGCTGCTGAGGGCGTATCCGGATGCCGCGCCCGAGCTTTCACCCCCGGGATTCAACGCCTTCGGCAATTCGCCGGCCCTCCGCCGGGTACTTCAGGCGCACTTCGGTGCCGCCCTCACGTGGGCCCGTGAACGCCTTGAAGAGTACGAAAAACTCGAGGCTGAACGCGAAGCGAGCGGCGCCACGCTGCTTCTGGGGGATATGGTGGAGGACCGGCTGCTCGAAGTCGGCCGGAGCTCCCGGGACTTCCAGTTGACGATCATCGAGTTGCCCCTCAACGAGCCGCGGGCCTGGTACCTTGAGCCGGACAAGATGATCATGAGCCACCGGCTCTTGTCCGAACCGGATATCTTCCGCAGCTACGTCCAGCCAGTGGTCGAACTACTGGCCTGAGGCCGGCCGCCGGAGGCGAGCACCCGTGAACATTACGTCTTCGGAGCCGAAACCGTGATGGTCACGGATCCCGATCCTGCCGCCGAATCCTGCCACCCCTTGTGGTCCTGCCGGTTCCAGCTGGCGCCCGCCACGTCAACCTGTGTCACGGAGAGGTCCTTGGCGTTCGCCACTGCCCACTGGGCCAACGCCCACGCCTGCGCTCCAGTGATGTTCAACTGGACCGTGCGGCCTTGGGCCACGGCCGGCAGGGAGCCGAACGCCGTCGTCATGGCCGCCACAACGGCATTCGGATCACCGGCAGCGTCCGCCGCGCGGAGGGTGCAGTCCAGGGCCCTTTCGGAATGTCCGGTCAGCGCCGACGCGTAGGCCCTGCCCATCGCTTCCTGCTGCGCGTACGCCTGGGGGTACGCGGAATGCTGGACCGCTTGCGCCGCATCGGTGATCGCCATGGTTTCGTAGCCGGGCACCTTCACCAGGTGGTCATAGAAGGCGTTTGTCGCGTAGACGGGATCCGTGACCTCGGCTTCGGTGCCCCACCCCTGGGACGGGCGCTGCTGGAAGAGCCCCCTCGAATCGGGGCCCACCTCGTCACCGTGGCCGATATTGCGAAGTTTGGATTCCTGCATTGCGGTGGCCACGGCGATTGTGGCCGCGCGCGGCGGCAGCCCCCGCTGCACCGCAATGGCCGTGATGAGGGCGGCATTCGCCGCTTGGTCCGTCGCCAACTCGTAGGAATCCGAGCCGACGACGGCGACGCAGCGCTCCGTAACCAAGGTTTCGGAGCGCTGCAGTACAGTCACCACGGCATAGATGGCGCCGGCCACCAAGGCAAGCGCCAGCAACAGGATGATGGTGCGTCGGAGACGGCGCATCCAGGTATCAGCTAGTTGGCGTGGAGGGCTTCGTTGAGTTCCACCGTCTGGCCCTTGCGGGGGAGGACCTCGACTTCACCGGTGGTGGAGTTGCGGCGGAACAGCAGGTTCGGCACGCCGGAAAGCTCAACAGCCTTGATGATGCTGCTGGTGTCCTCGCCGTTGGCGTCCTTCGGGCCGGGGATACGCACCCGGGTTCCGGCAGTGACGTAAAGGCCGGCTTCAACCACGGAGTCGTCGCCGATGCTGATGCCCACACCGGAGTTGGCGCCCAGGAGCACTCGCTCACCCAGTGAAATCTTTTCCTTGCCGCCGCCGGAGAGGGTTCCCATGATGGAGGCTCCGCCACCGACGTCGGTGCCGTCACCGGCAACAACGCCTGCCGAGATGCGGCCTTCCACCATGGACGTCCCGAGCGTGCCGGCATTGAAGTTCACGAAGCCCTCGTGCATGACCGTGGTGCCCTCGGAGAGGTAGGCGCCCAGGCGGACCCGGTCGGCGTCGGCGATCCTCACGCCGGTGGGGAGGACGTAGTCCACCATGCGGGGGAACTTGTCCACTCCGTAGACCGTGACGGCGCCGCGCTTGCGCAGCCGGGCACGGGTCAGTTCGAAGCCGTCCACGGCGGCGGGCCCGAAGTTGGTCCACACAACGTTGGGGAGCTTGCCGAAGATGCCGTCCAGGTTGATGCTGTTGGGCTTGACCAGCCGGTGCGAAAGCAAGTGCAGCCGGAGGTAGGCGTCAACGGTGTCTGCGGGGGCTTCGTCCAAGTTGATCTGGGCAAAGACCACTTTTTGCTCGGTCCGGCGGTCGGCGTCGTGGCTGTCGGCGGCGAGTGCGGTCAGCGACTCGTCGGCGTGCTCCACGGCCCGCAAGGATGCGGCAGCTTCGCCCAGTGCCGGCGCCGGAAACCATACGTCCAGCACTGTCGCTTCTCCGGCGTCGGAGGTGGCGATGGTGGCCAGGCCAAAGCCGTAGGCGGAGCGATCGTTGTCAGAAGCGCTATCGAGAGCGGCAGAGGCAGCGGTTTCAGTCATGGCGCAAGTCTATCGAGAGCCACTGCTTCCCTTGAAACCGTGTGTGGACCGAAGGGGTCGCAATTCGCTCGGGATACAGTGGATAGGTGACCGTTGAAACTACTCCAATCCTTCTTGACATCAGGCAAGACGTTGCGCTGCTGACCGCCGCGCTGATGGACATCAATAGCGTGTCCGGCAACGAAGCCGCGCTTGCAGACGCCGTTGAATCCGCCCTCCGCACAATCCCTGGACTGCAGCTTGTGCGGGACGGGGACGCGATCATTGCCCGGACCGAGCTGGGACGCCCGGAGCGTGTGATCCTGGCCGGCCACCTCGATACCGTGCCCTTGCCCACCGTGGAGGGTTCGCTCGGCACCGTGCCGTCAACGTGGGAGTCCGGCGTCCCCGGGACGGGAAACCTCTACGGACGCGGAGCCACGGACATGAAGGGCGGGGTCGCGGTGCAGCTTGCGCTGGCCGCAACCATGTTCGACGGCGGCGCCGAGCCCGGCAAGGATGTCACCTTTGTCTTCTACGACCACGAGGAAGTCGAAGCGGTCAAGAGCGGCCTTGGCCGCTTGGTACGGAACCACGGCCATCTCCTGGAGGGGGACTTCGCGATTCTCCTCGAACCCACCGACGGCACAGTGGAAGGCGGGTGCAACGGCACCAGCCGCTTCGAAGCCTCCACGGTCGGGGAAACGGCGCATTCCGCGCGGGCATGGATGGGCAGAAATGCCATCCACGCTGCCGCGCCCATCTTGACCCGCTTGTCGGCCTACGAACCGCGCACCGTCAACGTGGACGGACTGGATTACAGGGAAAGCCTCAATGCCGTGAAGATCAACGGCGGCACCGCGGGAAATGTGATCCCGGACCGCTGCGTCGTGGAGATCAACTACCGCTTCGCGCCGGACAAGACCCCGGACCAGGCCGAAGCCCATGTCCGCGAATTATTGGAGGGCTTCGACGTCGTCCGCACCGATGCCGCCGCCGGAGCGCGGCCCGGCCTCAACCACCCGGCTGCGGCGTCCTTCGTTGCCGCCGTCGGGGCCGAGCCCAAACCCAAATACGGTTGGACCGACGTCGCCCGCTTCAGCGGACTGGGCGTTCCCGCGGTCAACTTCGGGCCGGGCGATCCGCTTCTGGCGCACAAGGACAACGAACACGTCGACGCCGATGCCATCCGTGAGTGCCTCCGCGCGCTCAGGTCGTGGCTGGCTGACTAGGTCGAGCGACCTCAATTTTGCTCGTGAACGCGGGTGTGGGCCCGGGGGGGGGGGGGGGGGGCCCCCCCCCCCCGCCCCCCCCCCCGGGCGGGGGGGGTGGGGGGGGGCCGGGGCCGGGCGGGCGCCAACACATTGGGGCGGGCAA
>NZ_MTPV01000009.1:0-60735 GCF_002009585.1 Arthrobacter sp. SRS-W-1-2016
TTGAACCACAGCGGACGCGTCACGGAACCCATGCTCAAAGGGTCCGACGGCGTCCACCGGCCGGTTACGTGGGACCAAGACCAGTCTCCTGCACTACGTGGTAATCGATGATGTCCGTTCTATGGCTGAACTCTCCGAGGCCGGCACGCGCGGCGCCACCACCCCGCTGGTCCCTCAAACCGGGCGGCAGCATTCGGCTGCAGAACCACCGCTGGCCGGTTCCTTGGGGGGAACCGGCCAGCATGGGCGTCGGGAGCTGAGGAAGCCCCTTGTTTAGAGGGCTACTTCGAGGTATCCGTCCACGAGGCGGGTGCTGTAGGTCGCGAGCCGCAGTTCGGGGTTGGTGAAGCATTCGCCGGTCTCAAGGTCGTAGACCTCTTTGTGGAGCGGTGAGGCGATGGTGGGACGGCTGCCACGGGAACCGACGATTCCCCGCGCCATGACATTGGACAGCGTTGCCGGGTCCTGCTGGGATACGGCCAGGACCTCATCCGGCGTGGTGCGGAAGAGCGCTACTTGCTTGCCTCCGACCAGGGCAGCTTCGCCCCAAGCCGGTTCCAGCTCGTCGATTGCGCACACGCGATGCCAGCCAGACTCGGCCGGTGCACTCAGCTGCTGTTGTTTTTCCCGATCCAGAATTACGGTCATTTCAGCCCCTATCACTTAGCCTGCCGGTCCGGCGGATCCAAATGCCGTCAGCCAGCGCGGGCCGTTTGCGGCCACAACTTCACGGTAGGGCCGCCATGTTTCGCCGGAATGCAAACAATGTGTCCTGTTCGTAAAGGAGACCTCACATCGGCGCATTCCTCACCGTGATGCCGAAGTTAAGCCCACGAAACAAAGGGGAAACTGACGCGAAACTGCGTGTCTTTAGTCTGAAGTGACAAGTCGCGGATGACGGTTCTGCGGCACATGCGAAAGGCCGCCAGTGACCGGACATACTTCCCCCTCAGAGAACCCGCGCCGCATCGTGGTCGCGGGCGGAGGCCCTGCGGCCCACCGTTTTGCCGATGCCATGCATACCCGCGGTCTTGAGGGCTGGCACGTCACGGTCCTGACCGAAGAAGCGCATCTTCCCTATGACCGGGTAACGCTGAGCAAGGCGCTCATCGAGGTGGACTACGACCTCACCCTCGGGCACGCGTCGATGTGGGACCACGATGCGCTGGACCTGCGCACCGGCGAGCGGGTGGTCAGGATCAACCCCGATGCAAAGTCCGTGGAAACCGCGGCCGGCAACAGCTACGAATACGACGCCCTCGTGGTCGCGACGGGTTCGAATGCCGCCCGCCTGCCCATCCCGGGCGCCGAGTTCACGCATGTCTACCGCACGCTCGAAGACGTCTGGGCCATCAACGAAGCAATCACGCAGCTTACGGATAAGCTCGACCGCAAGGTCAACGCTGTCACCATCGGCGGCGGCCTCCTAGGCCTCGAATCGGCCGCAGGCACGGAGCGGTTAGGCGCCACGCCGATCGTCATCGACGGTGCGTCCTGGCTGATGGCCACCCAGCTCGACGAAGGCGCCGGCCAGGCACTGGGCCGCCTCATCAAAGACAAAGGCTTCGAAATCCACGGCGGCGTGTTCCCGTCTGAAGTATTGTCCGACAACGATGGCCAGGTCACCGGCGTCCTCATGGCCGACGGCCGCATCATCGACGCCGATATCGTGATCGTCGCGATCGGGGTCAGGCCGCGCGATGAGCTCTTCCGAGCAGCGGAAGGAGAGGAACAGGTCTTCACGCTTGGCCCGCGCGGCGGTGTTGTCATTTCCGATGGTTGCGAGACCGAGATCCCCGGAATCTTCGCCATCGGTGAAGTCGCGAACTTCGAGGGCATGTGCCTGGGGCTCGTAGCGCCGGCGAACACCATGGCCGAGATCGTGGCCGACCGGCTGCACGGCGGCCAGGCGACCTTCCCAGGCTTTGACACCGCCACCAAGCTCAAGCTCTCGGGCGTGGACGTTGCCAGCTTCGGCGACGCGTTCGCCACCACCGAGCACTCCCTGGAAATCGTCTACGCCGACCCGGCCCGGGGCGTCTACCAGAAAATCGTCACCACCGACGACGCCAAGACCCTGCTCGGCGCGATCTTCGTCGGCGACGCCACCCCCTATATGAGCCTGCGCCCCTTGCTCGGCCGCGAGCTCCCGGCCGAGCCCGGCGCCTACCTCACCGCAGCCGGCGGCGGGGACGCGCCCGACACCGAACTGCCCGACGACGCGATCCTGTGCTCCTGCAACAACGTCCCCGCCGGGACCATCCGCGACGCCATCAACGCGTGCGGTAGCTGCGAGGGCAACGCCCCCGTCCAGGAACTGGGCGAACTGAAGGCCTGCTCCCGGGCCGGAACGCAGTGCGGCTCCTGCGTGCCGATGCTCAAGAAACTCCTCGAAGGCGAGCTGAAGAAATCCGGCATCGAAGTCTCCAAGGCCCTGTGCGAGCACTTCAGCCTCTCCCGCCAGGAACTCTTCGACGCCATCCGGGTCCTGGAACTGGACTCCTTCGAAGACATCCTGGCCAAATACGGCACCGGCGCGGGCTGTGACATCTGCAAACCGACCATCGCCTCCATCCTCGCTTCGCAGCATTCCGCGTACGTGCTCGACGCCGGGCGCGGCACCCTGCAGGACACCAACGACCGCGCCCTGGCCAACATGCAAAAGGACGGCACCTACTCCGTGGTCCCCCGCATCCCGGGCGGGGAGATTACGCCCGACAAGCTCGTCGTCATCGGCACGATCGCCAAGAAGTACGGCTTGTACACGAAGATCACGGGCGGGCAGCGGATCGACATGTTCGGCGCCCGCCTCGAACAGCTCCCGCTCATCTGGGGCGAGCTCATTGACGCAGGCATGGAGTCCGGCCAGGCCTACGGCAAGAGCCTGCGCACCGTGAAATCCTGCGTCGGATCCACCTGGTGCCGCTTCGGCGTCCTCGACTCGGTCTCCATGGCCATCAACCTCGAGCTGCGCTACCGCGGCCTGCGCAGCCCGCACAAACTCAAAATGGGCGTCTCCGGCTGCGCCCGCGAATGCGCCGAAGCCCGTGGCAAGGACGTCGGCGTGATCGCGACTGCGGAAGGGTGGAACCTGTACGTCGGCGGCAACGGCGGCGCGAACCCCGCCCATGCCCAGCTCCTCGCCGGCGGCTTGGACGACGACACCCTGATCAAATACATCGACCGCTACTTTATGTACTACATCCGCACCGCCGACCGCCTCCAGCGCACCGCCCACTGGCAAGCCGAGCTCGACGGCGGCCTCGAGCACGTGCGCCAGGTGGTCGTCGAGGACTCCCTCGGCATCGCCGACGAGCTCGAAGCCGCCATGGCCAAGCACGTCGGGTCCTACGAGGACGAGTGGGCCGCGACCCTGAAAGACCCGGAACGGCTCCGCCGCTTCCGCTCCTTCGTCAACGCCCCCGAACAGAAAGACGAGGCCATCGCCTTCGTCCCAGAACGCGGCCAGATCCGCCCCGCCACCAACGAAGAAAAGAGCGCCGTCCTGATCGCCAGCACGATCCCCGTCCGCGGCCAGGACTAAGGAGCAAGAAGCCATTCCTGCAGAGCCGGGTCGAGAACAAAGTCACGATTCTGCACGAGCAAAGGAACAAGGGGCGGACAACCACGAAAAATTCGAGGACCACGCAGCGGAGGCCGCATTCGCCGTTGTCCTGTTGACTCCTGATGATCAGGGCGGACCCGCCGGCGTGATGAAACCTCGAGCCCGGCAGAACGTCGTGCTTGAGCTGGGGTATTTCTTCGGCAGGCTCGGCAGAGACGGAGTGGCCGCAATTTAGCGAAATCCCCTTCGAACAGCAGGAGCTGCCACCCTGTCAAAGTCATGCAGTCCGGCCCCTACCCCACCATGAAGAATCAAGACAAGCAGACCACCCCCCAACCAAGAAAGCGAGACAGAGGACCAACAAAAATGCCCCCGAAGGGGCACACAAAAAGCTGATTTATGCACAGTCCGAGGGTCAAAGGCCCCCTGAGCTGTGTCAGCACCCTGGGACCCCGGAAATGTGCCCCGCGTCTGCGGTCGACACATCGCCTCCGAGATAAGTTTGTCCAAGATGGCCCCTTGGATGCCTTGCTAAATCCTCCGTACCGGAAGGGGCACGAGCGCGAGGCAGGGCCGGGTACTGGGTCTCCCGTTGGATTCTTCGAGGACCCCCGCCTATCTGTGGATCAAGGCTTAGGCGGCGCGGGTCAGTCGCCCGGCAATGACCTGCAGGCGGCAGGGAAGCCTTGCCGGGTCGGCGGATCCGGGCAGCAATCCCTCCCGGACTACCGCGCCAAGCCGGTCAAGGACATCCGTCCCCGCAGCAGCTGCGCTGAGGTCGATGACGATCTCCATTCCCGGCAGGAACGAATTCGTGCGGCGCACGACCGCGTACAGGGCCAGGAGATTCGCCTCGGTCACGGTTCCGTGAACGGCCAGCCGGGCCGAGCCCATGTCAGGCTCCAGACGGACACGGATCTTCAGCCTGCTCTCCGGAGGCGTCGCCGGTCCTTTCTTGGCGGCCCCGGCGGGGGCTGTCGAGTCCACGCCACACCGAACCGGCGGAAGGGTCAGGGCTTCAGGACCGGCGGGACGGGCACGCGTTGCCTGGCCGCCGCTACTGGAGCGGAGGCCAGGCTTCACGGTCATACCCACACACACTGCAATAGACCACATCGTCTTTCCGTTCCGGCGTTTCCACTACCGCGGTCCCGGCGCCGGGACCGCGGCCTTCTGAGATGTCTGAAACTCCGGGCATGCTTATCCCCGCTCCTGGTGGTTGAGGGCACACCGGCTCGACTATGCGTGCCGCCATGTACCCCACGTCACACTAGCCGTGCCCGGAACAGCCCACTAGAGGCTTTTGGACCTTCCCCCAACGGCCACGCACAAGGCAGGGAAGAAAACTACGACAGCACCATCGAGCACAGCCACAGGCACTGGGCGTCGGCAGACTTCCTGCGGTTCCACCTGGAGCCTGACACCCTGGCAGAAGGTTTATATGGCTGCGGGCTTCCAGGACGAGGGGCGCCACCCACAAAGTATTTGGGTGCTGCGCCGCCGCGCGGACGGTAATGGGCGTAGCGTGAAACAAGACAGGGTGCTGGGGCGTGCCTTATTTCAGGATGTTTCTCTCTCAGGAAGCGGCACGCGATGCACCCAGCCCAGAATCCGGTTCCTGTCCACCCCGTTCCGCGAGGACCACTCGCTGCCGAGGCCGCTGCACGGCCCGCGGGAACCGAGGATCCTCTCGGCGACGGCAGGGACCGGGGCCAGAAGCCGGTCCTGGAGCAGCTCGTTCGTTCCGGCTGCGTCCTGATCAATGCCCGATCCGGGATTCTGCACCTCGCAGGAACCGACCTGCCAAGGCACTTCATCACCGCCGGCATCGATGAGCCACGTCACGGGGAACCGTCTGCCCTGACACTACCTGTCCCGGATAGCCGCGATCTGCCGATGAAGTCACTCCTGGAGGTTCCCATCCGGGCGTCAAGCGGGGCCGCGGGCAGCATCTGCTGGATCGATAAGATCGATGGCGACGAGTTCACCGCCGACGACGAAGAAGCCGCCATCGCCCTGGCCACTGCGGCCGGAAGGGCGATCAGTCACAGCCTCCGCCCGGAAGAAGACAAGCGGCGTGCCCTCTGGCTTGACGCATGCATCGAGGTCAGCGGCCGCATCGCCCTGGGCGATGGGCGGAGCGGGACCGGCGGACTGCGTTTCATCGCGGACCAGGCCCGCCGCGGCCCCGGTGCCAGCCAGGCCGTGGTGCTGGTCCCCGCCAGTGACCACAGCACCTTCGTCGTTGTTGCCGCGGCGGGAGGGGACGAGGCCCTTGCCGCCGGAGGGACAGTCCACCTGGGTGCTGCTCTGAGCGATCTCCTCCACGCAAGCGCAGGCCTGGCCTTGTTGGATGACGGGGCCGAACTGGCCGCTCAGTTGTCCGGCCCGTCCACCGGGAACGTCCTGGCGATCTCCTTGCAGACACGGGACCTCCAGCCGGGGTGGCTGATCCTCAGCGGGGCGCAGGCGCCGGGGTTCACCCGGACAGATGTGGAAATGGGCGCGTATTTCGGTTCCCACGCAGCGTCGGCGCTGGAACTGGAGAGTACCAGGGTGCGCCGCGAGGAAGAGCTGATGCATACCGACAGGGAACGCATCGCCCGGGACCTCCACGACAACGTGATCCAGCGACTGTTCGCCGCCGGCCTGGGGATCCAGGCCCTGCCCAACATTTCGGACCGCGAAGAAACCGTGCGGCGTGTCGGGGCCATCACCACCGAACTGGACGAATCCATCAGGGAACTGCGGGAGACCATCTACGCGCTGAACCCCTCCGGCGGCGGCGACGCGACGCTCAGCAGCCGAATTCTCCGGACCCTCAACTCGGGCACAGGCACGGTGGTGCCGCGGCTCACACTCAAGGGCCCCATCGACCAACTCACCGAGCCCAATCTCACGACCCAGTTGCTCGCAACCTTGTCCGAAGCCCTCAGCAACACGGCGCTCCATCCCGGAGCGGACACGATCAGCGTGGAGATCACGGCCGGTCCCGCGGAGCTGGTCCTTCGCGTCCAGGACAACGGCACCGGATTCGGCCGCCACAAGCACGGCGGATTGATCAACCTTGAGCACCGTGCCAGGGGACTCGGCGGCTCAAGCACCGTCAGATCCTCCGCCAGTGGAACACTGCTGGAATGGGCCGTCCCAATGCCCTGACCGTCCCCCTCCGAAAGTCGGCCGGTGCCTTCAAGGCCGGGCCTGGTATGCAGGCCATTCAGCAACAACCACCCCGCCCGGAAAATCAATTCCTGGCGGCAGGCACCCGAACACGGCGGGACGGGCACGACGCAAGGCCGCAGCGGGGCGCAAGCTTGCAGTAGCCGGAGAACCATATCAAAGGAGACGCGAGCATGGCTGGGAACTTCAAACTCATCCGCACCACCCGAGGCCAGTACCGGATCCACCTCATGGATGGCGACGGACACCTTGTCGCTGTTTCGGTCCCGTTCGAATCCAAAACGGCCGCGGTTCAAAGCATCACCACGACCCGGGAGATCGCCGGGACAGCCCACATCCAGGACCTCACACGCCGCCGCAAAAAGACCTGAAAGAACGAGAGGAACCACGCTCGGTGACCTCGACGCCCCCTCACCAGGCTCGAACGGGAATGCGGGTGCGGGTTGGATGTCCCCGGTTCCGTCCTCTCCGACGGTGGCCTTGATGGCCGCCGCCGTGCTCATAGCGTCTGTGAACATCCCATATCTTGGTTTCGGGCGGTCGAGTGCTTCGTTCCCGCAGAAGGGTCAAGTGCCGACGGCACTTACACGAGCGGTCCGGCGGAGGGGTTGCGGGCATTCCCGGTCCCGGAAAGCCTGGAGCCTGGAGCCGTCCCGAAACCGGAGCAGCCGGATGACGGTTGCCCCGACGCCAGCTTCGGGCTTGGCCTGGACCTCCCGGGGTCTGTGCGCCGGACGCGGCGGGACTATAGCCCCTGTCGCCCGCGTCCGGGCGGGTATCAACTGGAAGAACACCAAGGACCCAGTGCGGGCCCTTCCCTGCCACCAAGTCTGGAGATACCCTCATGTCTGATCTGCTCAAGTGGTCCCCGTTCGCTACAACCCGCTGGACCTCTCCGTTCCACACCTTCCTGAGATCCCCCTCGGAGCTGATGGACTCCCTGGACCGCATGTTTGACTCGACCAACGGGCCCGCCCCGATCAGGGTCGAGGAATTCCTCGATGGCAAGACCCTGGTCGTGCGCGCCGAAATGCCCGGAGTCGATCCCGACAAAGACGTCAAAATCACCGTCGAGGACGGATACCTGAATATCAGCGCCGAACGTCAGGAAAAGGAAGAACACAAGGACAAGGGCGGTTTCCGGTCCGAGTTCCGCTACGGGTCCTTCAACCGCAGCATCCTGCTGCCCGAGGGCGTGAAGGAAGAAGACATCAAGGCCTCCTACACCAACGGCGTCCTGGAAGTCCGGACCCCCCTGCCGGAGGCGGCTGCTGCAGAGCCCACGGCACCTAAGAACATCCCGATCACGCGCGGATAGCGATGTCCGCCCCGGGCATGACCCGTCCCCGGGGACGGGACCGGAACCCGTGCCCCCGCCATTGGGGGCCGGGGGCACGGCAGTCACCGGGGCTGTGTCCTTCGTGGAAACGGTGGACAGCGGGGCGTTCAGTCCACGGAACCTGGAATATCCGTCGCCGGATCCGGCTCCGGCACGGGGCGCCGTGTTGCGGGCAACCTGGCTGCGGAATTGGGCTCGTTGGAGCGGTAGGGATGCAGGGCATAGATGGTTTCCCGCAATTGCCGGATGGATTCGTCTAGCTCGGTGGTGATGGCCCGGACGCGTCGGACGGCTTCTTGGTGGTCGGCAATGTTCGGCAAGGTCTGGATTCCCAGGCCGGCAGCGAACAGGCGTTGGATGACGACGTCGTGGAGGTCCCGGGCGATGCGGTCCCTATCCAAGTACACCAGGTCTTCCTCGCGGGTCATTTGAGTATCCTGAAGCTGCAGTGCCAAAGCCGCGTGTGAGCCGAAATATGCCCCCATCTGAAGATCTGTCCGGGTGAACCCGGGAGCTTTTGCTCCCCGGAGGACCAGCAGTCCATGCTCAACGCGCTCCGCTTGCAGGGTGATGGCAAGGATATCTCCGGTGTCCGGACCGGGCAGCTGACCGGACAGTCCGGCTCCGTCTGTCAGCAGAGCCTGGCCCGCGGTTGCGGAGTGCAGATCTCCCACGGCCGGGTCCAGGTGGACAATTTGTCCTGTTGCGTCGGCTTTGTCCGCTCCTGCGGCACCGGCGACAAGGAATGTCCCTTCCGTCCTGGTCGGCACGAGTATCAGGGCCTGCCTGCATCCTGAGCCGCGGCAGGCCTGGCCTGCGATGAAATCCAGTCCGCCGGTCCTGGCTTGCGGATCGTTGCGGGCGAAGTGGCTACTGACGTCCAGGCATGCGCCAAGCCAGGCGGCCCGCCGCGGGGTTTCTTCGTCACCGCCGTGGCCTGGAACCATAGAAGAGCGCATCAGTTCTTGGGAGTACCGGGCCCGGTCCTCTGTTCCGGGGGTCCCGATGGTGGTTCGGGGAGTTGCATGGTGTATTCCAAGGACTGACCGGGCAGGGCCTGGATTATGTGGTGAGTGATTCACGTGCCGCCTCCTGAAAGAGAAAGGTCCTGAAATAGGGCACGCCCCAACACCATGTCGCCTTTCACGCTACGCCGCCCATGACGGACGCGCCATGCCGTGCCGCCAAAATAGCGTTGGTCACACACCGTGTTCGAAGGAACCCATGGCGGGCAACCTCCGTGCCGTAAGGTAGACCGGCCGCCGGGTGCGGAATTCTCCGAGGTGATCTCACCGGAGTTCTCAACGCAGAAAGACCGCTGCTCCTGCATCGAGGGCTTCCGGGTGGCTTGATCGTGAACGATGGTCGGAACAAAGAGGAACCGCGGACTGTGGCAGACCGGTCCTTGCACTGCGATGGGTCCGGTGGCTTCACGGTTGCCGGATGAGACGTAAGATTCATGTCAACAGGGTCTTGGATCCCGCACTGCAGGCGATCGGAGCCTCTTGGGCGTTCCGTCCTTCAGATTGGTTCCACATGGATCTCACCTTCATGGTCGTGCTGGTCATTTCGCTGGCATTGTTCTTTGACTTCACAAACGGTTTTCACGACACAGCCAACGCGATGGCCACGCCCATCGCCACCGGGGCCATCAAACCCAAGATCGCCGTCGCCCTGGCCGCCGTTCTTAATCTTGTGGGTGCTTTCCTCTCGACGGAAGTCGCCAAGACCATCTCCGGCGGCCTGATTCGTGAAGGGTCCGGCGGTATCCGGATCACTCCGGAACTGATCTTTGCCGGTCTTCTGGGCGCGATCATCTGGAACCTGTTGACCTGGTTGCTCGGCCTCCCGTCGAGTTCCTCCCACGCGTTGTTCGGGGGCCTTATCGGGGCGGCCGTCGTAGGCATGGGCTTTGAAGCCGTGGACTTCACGGTGCTGACGGCGAAGGTCATTCTCCCCGCCGTTTGTGCCCCCGTGATTGCCGGCGGCGTGGCTTTCCTCTGTACCCGGTTGGCCTATGCGATTACCCGGCGCCAGGATGCGTCAGGGGATAAGCTGACGCAGAAGCGTGGAGGTTTCCGTAATGGTCAGATCTTCACTTCGTCCCTGGTCGCTTTGGCCCACGGGACCAACGATGCGCAGAAGACCATGGGGATCATCACCCTGCTTCTGATCTCCAGTGGATTCCAGCGGGTCGGGTCAGGTCCTGCCATCTGGGTCATCGTGTCCTGTGCATCCGCGATCGCCGCCGGCACCTACGCTGGCGGATGGCGGATCATCCGGACCCTCGGTACCGGCCTGACGGAAGTCAAGCCAGCCCAGGGTTTCGCTGCCGAGACCAGTACGGCCGCTGCCATTCTCGCCTCCTCGAACCTCGGCTTTGCACTGTCAACCACCCAGGTAGCCTCCGGATCGGTCATTGGCTCCGGGCTGGGGCGCCGGGGTGCGTCAGTGCGCTGGGGCACTGCGGGGCGCGTCGGCCTGGGCTGGCTGTTCACGCTGCCCGCTTCGGCCGCCGTCGGGGCATTGACAGCACTGATCATCAGGCTGGGCACGGCCGGCGTCGTGATCGATGCTGTTCTCGGGTGCCTGGCCGTTGCGGTCATCTTCCTCAGGTCCCGGCGCAACCGGATTACTCACCTTAACGCCGTCAGCGAGGTCGAGCTCGCCGCTGAAGTCATCAAAGTGCCCAAGAAGGGCAAATCCCGGGCAGCCGGAACCTAGAAGTGATCGATTGGACTGGCCTTGGACCGCTCTTAAGTCGGTTTCCACGGATGAGCGCGATCCGCCCGGTCACCACGTGGGCTTCAGCCGGAGTGAACGGATCCTTGGTGGTGAATCACGGAATCGGGACCGGGAAAGTACAGCCCTTCATGACCGGTGTCAGACCAGCGGATCATGTAGGGCGGTGCACCGTCGGGTCCGCGCACCTGAATGATTTCGCCGTCGCGACTCGGTTCGTCGATGTGCGCAGGCGTGTGCACAATGATCCGGACGCCGACATTCGCTCGCATGCGGACCTCCCTGAATGTTCTCCAATAGTGCTGGCCGCCTTAGGCTGCGCGAAGGACGCATTGGCTCATGGAAGACCTCTACGTGGCTGCCTGCGCTGCGTCTCCGTGCCGCCGGTCCGTGGACGTCGTGGGTCGGGCGGCCATTGGCCCGCGCGCGCAACCGACCGCTGCGGTAATTGGTCTTCCGGTTGGTGGGCGGTTGCGGGTTGTCGGTCGCTCCACCGCTCCACTCCCCTGGCGGCAATCCCTTGCCATGCATTTGCGGGAACCTCACGGGGATCATCCGTGGCCGGACGAGGTCACCGAGACGATGTTTGACAGGTTCAGCGAGGAACGGGCACGGGGCCTGACGGTGGTGGAGCCTCTTTTCGTGGAAGTCTCGGCGGACGTGGCATGGTCTGGCCGCGCGTCCCGCCATCCGGTGCGCCTCCTGCGGGTCCGACCGGAGTTGCATCCGGGTGATGTCTCGTCACCCTTTGATACCGCCGGAATTCCGGGGGTTCTTCAGAGCTACCGTCGCCAACCCGGAAGCTTCATCGAAGAATGTCGACACCCCCGCCGAACCAACAACTATGGGCCAAACAGTCCTCCTGCCGGTCTTCGACGCTCGATGCCAGCGGGTCCGACAGGACAGCATCCAGATCCGGATTCACACGTCGTCCCTGACCAAGGCTGGCAGCAACGAATCCCGGACTCCCATCCAAAAGAACTCCCCGCCGCCACCCCCGACTGACCGCCGGGCTTGAAGACCCGGTCCGGTCCTTCAAGCCCGTTGTCCAATTCAGTCAACCCCTGCGCAGGGATCCCGGCCAGAGTAACGTCTACTTGTTTTCGCTGCGGGGGACGGGCCTAATACTCCCCCGGCCGCACCCCGCACGGACCGGCCACTACCGCTGTCCGCAGCGGAGTAACCCTGACGTACCGGCGAGATCATTGGCCAAGGAATCCGTGATGGGCGTCTCATGCCGAGGCCTCCGGAGCGCCTTCGGTGCCGGGGCACGCCGGGCGCCGCCGATGGACGGTCCAGCCGCGGCGCCTCTAAGATAAGGCAAACCCCACTGCGGAGGACCAACGAGGCCAGGGGTCCGCTGAGTCGCCCTGACGGAAACGGACTCATACCTCGTTGGAGGTCTGTCTGCGCATCACGGGCGCTGCACTTCCTGTGCAGAAAGGCAGATGGAGACCCTTATGCAGACAGACCCCGAGCCCGAAGCCGAAGCAACCGTCCATACTGTGACCGTAGAGGCTTCCAGCACCCACCCGGAGGACTGGGGAAGGGCCACGGCCCGTGCCCTGAGCCAGCTGATCCAAGAGATCATCGCCACCACCGGCACGGACCCCTGCCGTGATCCCGAGGGCCTGGACGTCTCGCTGCACATCAAAGCCGTGCCCGAGGGTGAGGCCATCACGGTCACCTGGCGCGGCTGACCTGCGGGTGCTGTGTCCGGTCCAAGACTGGCCGGCCGCTGGGTTTCCCTCGCCGCGAAGGGAGCCGGGCTTGCCGTCAATCTGCCTTCTTTGTAGTCTCCTTGGCGGTGTCGGCACCCTGCTTCAATTCCGTCCGGGCTTGCCCCGGCTCTCAATGCCTTGCCCTGGTCGGTCACCAGGTTGCGGCTCCGGGGTGTGATCGGGGCTTAGACGCTTCGGCCGCGGTTGACGAAGAACATGATCACAGCGACCACAAGCACGATCGG
Organism: Arthrobacter sp. SRS-W-1-2016; assembly: GCF_002009585.1. Classification (NCBI taxonomy): domain Bacteria; kingdom Bacillati; phylum Actinomycetota; class Actinomycetes; order Micrococcales; family Micrococcaceae; genus Arthrobacter; species Arthrobacter sp. SRS-W-1-2016. The sequence goes on from NZ_MTPV01000009.1 coordinate 12,793, forward strand.
AGCGATCCAGAGCAGGAAGCCGACAGCCTTGACCGTGCCGCCGATGATGAACAAAACGATCGCGATAACGGCCAGGATCCAAAGCAACGCGCTCATTACCATTACCTCCCAAATTGTGTTCTCGAACAGCCCCGGGTCGGCGGCTGGCCCCAATCTACGCCGCGCGGAACAGGGTTTCCAGCGATACGCTCCGGGCCCGGATGCGCCGTTGGCGCCGGACGATTCGCAGAGTTCCTGCTTCTCGGCAAGGGGACCACATCGCATTGCCATCCACGGCGGCCGGGCGGTCGATCCGGCTCTGCTCCTCCTGCCCCCCCTGTTGCCTCACGTCAATAGCTCCGGGAAGGTTGATTCGTTGCCTCATGTGAAAACCTCCGGCTGGTGTGGTTCCATCGTTCGTTCACAGCGGGTTTGATCGGTGCCGGTTGTTTGGCGGTGGCGATGGTTTCAAGCCCGCCGGTGAGGGCCAGTATCTGTCGTGAGAGCGCGGCCGGCCTGATCTTCTTGTATTGGGCGTTCATGCGGATCATTGGCATCCGTGCCACGGCGGGGTCTGCTACGGCGCGCCTGTGCGGGGTCGCCGCACGGTCGTGGGTTTTGCTGACCTTGGCTCCGTGGCGGACCTTGGCGATGAGCTTTTGCTGGGGTAGCAGGTAGTTGGTGAAGATCCGGTCCAGCTCCCAGATCTCGTTGAGCAGCTCCAGTTCCGCGGCGGTGTCATAGCGCAGGTAGCCGACAAGCTCACGGACCCGGGACCAGTTCTTCTGTTCGACGTGGGCGCCGTCGTTCTTGTTGCTCGGGCGGGACCGGGTGAAGGTGATGCGGTGCTCGAGGCAGAACTCGAAGAGTTCGTTGTTGATGAACTCACTGCCGTTGTCCGAATCGATGCCGATGACGGGAAACGGGAAGACCGCCAGGACGTGCCGCAGGGCCGCGAAGACGTGCTTCTGTGCCTTGTTCGGCACGGACCGGTTCACCGTCGACCCGGTAGCGATATCGGTGACCGTGAGGGTGAAGCAGTACTGCCCGGACGCGGCGCCGCCCTCTCGGCCGACCAGATCGATCTCGACGAAACCCGGCACAGCGTTGTCCCACTGGGCCCAGGTGCGGATCGGGATCTGGGACTTCAGCAAAGATCCGGGCTTGGTATGGGACCGGCCATGCGGCAGGAGCTTCGCCCGCTGACCGGCCAGCCGCCGGTCAATGGTCGCCGCACTCATGCGGGCGAGCATCGCTGCCTGCCCGTCGGTAATGTCCAGGACCTTCTCTGCCCGCAGCATCGGCACGAGATCCGGCAGCATGGGGGCCAGCAGCTTACCCGCAGGGCCCCGTAGCACCGCCCAGCACAGCACGAGACCGTCCTGCAGGTCGGCCCCATACACCGGGGCGCGTCCCGGCCTGACGGGCCGTGGCCGCGGCGGATCGAGCGCATGCCGCAAAACCGCCCGGGCATGGTCCCGGTGCCAGCCGGTCAGCTCGACAAGCTCATCCAGGATCCGCCCCTTCCTGGCCCGGTCACCGGCCCGGTAGGACTCGGCCAGGTGCTTCGTCACGGCTTTGCGTTCACCCATCGTCAATCCCATCCCTCAAGGATCTCCGCGGCCACCCTTCCCGGACCTTTTCCCATGAGGCAACGTATGCGGCTACGCGGAGGTTTTTTATGAGTCAACGCGGGCCCTGTCTTTCCGTGGTAGCCGGGCGTACGCTGATCACGTCCCCGGTACCGGACCGGCCCGGGTCTTTGCCTCCGGATTCAATCAGTGAGGGATCACCATGGAGATCAACATCAGGGACCACTGGGACAACCTCAGCCCCGAAACCCGGCAATGGCTCATCGAGAACCCCGGGTGTGTGGTGCTGCCGCGCACGATCACGGAGACGATCCATCAGGAAACCGGAATCACCGCGGACTCGGACCAACACGCGCAGGCGCCTCTCTCCCCCGAAGACCTCGACTTCCTCCGGGCCCGGTCCGAAGAAGCGCCCGCTCCGCCGGAGCACCGGTTCTTCGACGCAATCCAGCCCGGATAAGGCTGAAGCTGGGCGTCAAGGGATAAAGGACTCCCCCATGAATGCAGAACCACAGCCGTCACCGGAGCCTACCCCTCCGCCCGCACCGGGCGCCGGCCCGCCGGCAGGACGCCGGCCGGTGCTCACGCGCGCCGGGATGGCCTGGACGGCCACCATTGCCGCCCTCGTCCTCCTGATCCTGCTCATCGCGTTCATCGTGCAGAACCAGGACGCCGCCAGGGTCAGGTTCTTCGGCCTGGACGGGACCATCTCCCTGGGCATTGCCCTGCTCATCGCCGCGGTCGGCGGCGGGGCCCTGGTCGCGATAGCCGGTGCAGTACGCATCATCCAACTCCGGACCCGCACCCGCCGCACACCCGCCACACGCCGCTGACATCCGAACACCCCCCTGTGGCCATCTAGCCGTTGCGCGGCACTCAACGCAACAAACCCAGCCCCCAGCCACGCTTGACGAACCATAGAAGGGTCACTGCCCCGCCGCCGGTCCCGGCACCGACTCTCCCGAACCGGGAACAGACAGCTGAACAGGGCGCTGCACCGCATCGCGCTCACCCAGGCCCGCTGCCATCCGGGCGCGCGAGAACTTGTGGCCCGCCGCAAAGCAGGCGGCGACGGCGGCATGGAAGCACTGCGTATCCTCAAACGCCGACTATCAGACGTCGTATACCGGGCTCTGATAGACGATCACGAAACCTCCGAAGCCAGCGAGCTGGTCCTCGCTGCTTGACAGAGGAGCTAGAGACAGTCCCACACGGCCAGCTCTACCGGAGCAGACGGGCCAGCCGTTGCAAGGCGGGATCTGTTCAAATCGACTGGGCTGCGGAAGTGGCGCCTGGAATACGGCGGCGCGCCGCTTCTTTTCTGTGGACGGCCAGACCCGGGTTGTCCACAGCCAGTGGCTGGTTTGCCGCGGTGGTTGTGGGTATCGGGTGCACAACGCCTCCGGGTCGTGAGGGCGGACGACTTGGGTGTCGTCCTTGGCTTCTAGAAGGGTTTCCCCACTGGGTGAGGGGAAGTGGAAGCATGGAGGATGGACGGCGGCCGCGGGGCAGTGCCTGGCAGATCGCCGAGGTCTGGATCGCGGCCGCGGCGCTGCTGTTGACGGCAGCAAGGATGGGTCTGGAGCTGTCGCAGATGGCAGGGCATTGACCGGGGATGGTTGGTGGTTATGCAACCAGGGGCCGGCGGCCCCCTGGGGTTTTCCCTCTGCAAAAGACATCTCACGGTGCTAATCCGCCAACTCAGTCGGCACGGCCAGCCGTTCATCGGTCAGTTCGTGCAGCCTGGCGTCCCCGGCCAGCGTCATCACCGGCAACAGCCCGGCCGATGACACGAAGTTCGCCTCATCGAAGGAAGCTGACACCGCGGACGGCTTATGGAAAACTTGCATCTGCGGGATGCTCCTCTTCGGCCTTTCCAACGGAGCTACGCGCGGCGTCGGTCCCCGTCGACTACTAAATCATCCCCGAATCAAGCCATGGATTCCTGAACCGACCCGGGACCAACAGCTTCAGTCAGGACATCGCCCGGACTGACCCAGTGGCTCAACAGAACCGAAGGGACTATCCAGGAGAACCACGCGCCCAAGGGGTTCTGACGAGCGCCCCGTTCTCTCCGAACAAGCGTTTCTTCGTCCAGTTGGAAGCCACGGGCTTGTAAATTCCGCGCCGACGACGTGATGGCGGCAGTCCGATTCGTGCACGACAAAACGGTGCGTCCGCAGTTGTCGGATGTGTTTCACCCGCGCTCTGACCCAAAGGACCCCTCGAGTTCGAAACGTCGGAAGTTGTCACCGGCCCTGAACACCGCAAGGCTCTACGTCTGTTCGTCGTTCTGCTGTCCTATTTTCGCTGGGCGGGCCCTCCGCGCACCAGGGCGCTACCCGCCGCTCGCAATCCAAAACTTCGCCCGACGCTACTACATCGCCTATTTCCTCACAAAGTTTGGACCGCTCGCCCAAGTTGCATTTCGGCCCCTCAACCCCGCCGACGGTGGCCGCGAGTACCAGCAGGTCCGCCACAACACCGCACGGTTCCTCACCCTGCTGACGGACCCCGTAGGTGTTGCCACGATCGTCACGATCCAAGCGCGGGGCCACAACCGCTGACGTGATGACCCCGCTGTAGTCTGACGCCATGGCCATGGAACTGATCTCGCTAACACCCACTCAAGCCCTAGGGATCCCGGTCGCCCTCATCGGCTCCATCTTCCTGGCCCTGGGCGCCCAATTCCAGCACCGCGGTGTATCCGCCGGTAAATCCGGGGACGGGACCGGCAAAAAGACAGGACTGAACCTCAGAGATCTATTCACACTGGTACGGCGACCCTCCTGGATCGCCGGGACGCTGATGCTTGGCCTGGCGGTAATCCTGCAACTCTTCAGCCTGTATCTGGCGCCCTTGACTGTGGTCCAGCCTCTAGGCGCCCTCGCTCTCGTCATCACTGCTGTCCTCAACGCACGGACAAACAGGACGAAACTGGGCACGCAGACGATCCGGGCCGTGACCTTTTGTGTCGGAGGCATCGGACTATTTGTCACTGTCGCGGCCCTGACCACCACCACGGTCCCGATCCACGACACCCAGCTGATCATCGTCATTGCCGTACTCACCGCCGTGCTGGTTATTTTCGCCGCTGTCTTCGTCTTCCTCCGCAGGAAGCTCACCACTCTCTCATACATCGTCGCAGCGGGGGTCCTGTTCGGGTTTGTGGCGACCCTGGCGAAGGTCGTCATCGACCGCGTCCATACCCTGGTCCGGTTCGGATTCCACTACGAACCAGGAGACGCGCTCACCTTCGGATGTGTGACCGGCTTGATCGCTGCCGCCCTGTCGGGGTCCTACTTCGTCCAGACCGCGTATTCGTCGGGACCGCCAGACCTTGTGGTCGCCGGATTGACGGTGATCGATCCTCTGATCGGCGTGAGCATTGGAATCGCCGTGCTCGGCGAAGCCTCCTCCGCCCCGCTCTGGGCAGGCATCGTGTTCATCCTCGCCGGAGCGCTGGCAGTTTATGGTGTTTTCGAGCTCTCCGTCCGTCCCCTCCGCGAAATCCCGGCCGAGCCGCGATTGTGAACATTGCAAAGCCGCGCCGCAGGTTCCTGAAGTCTGATTCCGTGAGCTGCACGGGCAGCGCCTGACGGGAGGCTGGCGCTGCCCCCTTCCTCAGGGCCACCGCAACGAAGGCCGCCCCTGAGAACAGGCGCCAGATGCCACCCAGAAACATTTGAGCCGCAACACGTCCACGGACGAAAAAGCCTGGACGCGTTCGCCCCATCCAGACCAAGCTTTTGATCCATTGATTGCGAAAACAAAGCAGCGCAGACCGGATCAAGGCATGATGCCTGCCCGGGCTCGCGCAGGAGGCGTCGGCCCCTCCCTTTGCATCACAGAGCACGGCCAGGCCTCGTCCTTGTGGTGATTCGGCCTGCTAGCCTCACTGCATGCGCAGAACATCGGCACGAGGCTCGGACACCGCCAGAGGAGAGCGCGTATTGATCCTGTCGGCAGGGGTAGGATCAGGGCACAACAGCGCGGCCGCGGCGGTGCACCAGGCGTGTGCCGCGCGCACTGATATCGCCGAGGTGCAGGTGCTGGACGTGCTGCAGGTAAGTAGCGTGCTCTACCGCGCACTGCTGGGGAAGGGATACTTCGTCCTGGTCGAGGGCTTACCCTGGCTGGTCGAGTGGGGTTACGACATCAGCAACCCGCCCTTCCGACGCCGCGGCCCAATCGACCCCTGGACACGGGTGAACGCCGGTCCGGTCATCAGTGCGATCAAGAGGTTCCGACCGACGGCGATCGTGTGCACGCACTTCCTGCCCGCCCAGCTGTTGGCGTCACTGCTCCTCCGCGGCGTGGTTGATGCGAAGACCGCTGTCGTGACGACGGACTATGACTTCCAGGGTTTGTGGCTCTCGGGCGCGTTCCACATGATCTTTGTGGCCAGGGAGGAAGGGAGGGTGGAGCTGATGGCGCTCGGCCTTCCTCCCGACCGAGTGGCGGCCACGGGCATCCCGATCAACAAATCCCTCGATCCTGCGCCCGTGCGCGATTGCAATAAGCCACCGATGCTGTTGATCTCGGCGGGTGCGACCGGCGGGGACTATGCGTTCTCCGTGGTGCGGCAGACGATGCACATGCGCTCGGCATTCACGGCCACGGTGGTGTGCGGGAACAACGACGTGCTGCGGCAACGCATCGAGAAGCTGGTCGCGACCGCCGGCGACCGTTACCGCGTGCTCGGGTTCACGACGGAGATGCCGCAGCTGCTGGACCGCGCGGACTTGTTTGTCGGCAAGCCGGGCGGGCTTTCAGCGTCGGAGTGCATGGCTGCGGGTCTGCCCATGGTACTTGTAAACCCCATCCCGGGGCAGGAGGTTCGCAACGGCGATTACCTGATGGAGCAGGGGGCAGCCGTCCGCTGCAACAGCCCCGCAACGATCGGCTGGAAGATCGACGAGGTGCTGCGCGAGCCCGGCCGGCTGCAACGGATGCAGGCGGCCGCGCGGAGAACCGGCCGCCCTGGCGCCGCTGCGGACGTCCTGAGCGGCCTGCTGTGCGGGCCGTCACGTCCGCTGGTCGTGACCCGCGCGGCGCAAAGGACAGTTCTTGCCGCGAGCGAGCAGCGTTTCGTTGCGACTGATCTCACAGGCCCCTCGTCGCTGGTCCGCCTGGTCGACCGGGCCGCGGGCAGCACCGTAGCAGTGCTGCAAGCCGAGGAGCTTTCCGACCTGCAGAAACGGTACGCGACTCCGAACAGTGGCCTGGTGCTGCGACGCGGCCAAGCACCCCTTTTGCTCGGCTGGGAGGAACGGCGGTTGCTTCGCGCCCTGCTGCGGGACGACAACGCGCTGCCCGTCCGCGTAGTAGGGCCATCGGCACCATGGGAGGAGCGTTGGGGCGGGGTGCGGGCCGTCGGATAGCCGGTCGTTGCTGATCTCTGTGGCCTTGGCGGCGTGCAGAACGAGCCGCGCAGCGAGGGTAGAACCGGTGATTTTTGCGTAGGCGAGGGCGGTTTCCCGACAGCCTCGGTGTGCTCGAGAAGCGGCAGCAGATGCGCAGCGGTGACGTTGCTGAGCTCACCGACGCGTTCGCCGTTAAGCCAGACCTCGACAAAAGGACGCTCGACACCGTTCTTGAGAGTGCGGACCGCCTTGTGAAGGCTGACTAGCAGGAGGCCAGCCCCGTCCGGCGGCACGTGCTTGAAAAGGATGTCGAAATGGTTCTCTTCCTTGAGGACTTGCATCGCCGATCCCCACGGCACAAGAGCGGTGGCGCCCGCCGGCGCCTCATTCAGCGGCGCGATCAACTCCGGCTCGGGCAGCGCGACGGTGACCCGCGCTTGCAGCCGATCGCCGCCGTCGAACGCCCAGATGCGAGCCGTCGTAGCCGCCGTGAACCCGCTGGCAATAATTCTCCTGACAGGTTGCGCGTAACGGACCGCATCTTCACGACTGAGATAGCCAAGGACCTGATTCCGCCAACGAACACTGATGGCATTCTTGTCATACGGGTTATCGGGTTCGGCCACGAGTTCCACCTGAACGTCTTCAGCTTCGCTGCCCCTCCCGACGGCGGTCGACGCCTTACAGGCGCGGAGCGCGGCTTGGATCGTCTTGCCGTACGCGTGCTCGCCCACGACTTCAACGTTCGGCCATTCCGACCGGCCAGCGACACACGATACTCCCCCAGGCTTCTGGAGTAGGGACGAGTGACTGGCGCACTTGGTGCCCGACATTCAATAGCGACCCGCCGTGGCTCGGCGTAGCCCGCGGGGGCCTCCATCGGGACATCAGGAACTGCGATTCTTTGTGCGGCGCTGACTGGACTGGCCGACCCGGTCCTGTCCTCCCAGGCCTGGCGGTTCCAGCGCCGCTTCCGCAACAGAAACATCAGCCCGACGGTCCCCGCGGCCAGGACGAACCCCACGGGAGAGGATACCGTTGCGATCAGCACCAGCAGCCCGACCATGGTCCACTGGGCAATCGTCCCGACCTTCTCGAGCCCGGGCACGCCGCGCCCTCCGGCGGTCAGCTTCGCCGGGCTCCGACCGACACACCCCAAGACAAGCGTCGCCTGTCCCAAAGTTAGGTGCAACAGGCTAGGGCGCTTGCCCGTTGCGCGTGCGACGGCCGCGCGAACAAAGTTCCGCTGAAACTTCAACGCCGCGTGCGTCCCATCGGCTGCGAGAAGCTCCCGCCATGTCTCGTCGCTGATGATCTGACGCGCAACCTGCGGGCGAGTCGGTTGGGATGCGCTCGCAGCAGGCTTCCGTGCTGAGCGGCGGTTCGAGCTGGTAGTCACATACGAGGCACCCGTTCCGGGGATCCCCACTGTGCTCGTCGTGCGGCCTGTAGTGGACTCCGTAACCCGGAACGGGCCCGCCCCAATGCTTGCACTGACCCCGCGCTTCGACGCCGTGATCCTCACAGGTCCTAAGGTCTTCGACTTGGGATGACGGATCCCCAACTCGCACCCCCACATAGGCAATCACAAGGAAGCCTTTATCCCAGTACGGGGATTCTAAGCCTCAGGAATCGCAATGGGAGCGCGTCCCGTCAGACGCCGAAGGAACGGTCTCATCGCCCTCCCATCGCCTGTCCCATCAGTGGAGCTGGGGAGATTCGAACTCCTAGCCTGTTCGATATTGGTTTCCATGTGAAGCCATCCCGCTGCGCTTGCTCAGCGGCGTCCCCGCCATAACACGTGCAGCAGCGGAACTACCGACACGATCATGAGCACATTTCCGAGCACAGTGTCGTCCGCTCGGACCACGGAACCCGCGATGAGCAAGGCTCCAAACACCAGTGCCGATGCTAGTCGCTGCGCTGTGCGGCTAAGCCGTGCCATTTGCCGTTCAAGGCGCGGATTTGACACCGACAGTGAACCGTCCTCAATCCGGCTAAGAAGCCCATCCAGGCGTTTCGGCAGACGCAAGACGACCCCCGCGACGTCGAGCGCCTGCTGAGCCACATCCTGCACGATGTTGCCGCGTTCGTCTCGCAGCAGCTGCGCCGCGTAGGGCTCGACCGAGTCCCAAAGATTGAACCGGGCGTCTAGCGAGCTGCACACACCCGACGTCAGTGACATCGCGCGGATGATGAGGAGGAAATTCTCCGGCAACTGGAATGGCAACGTCCGGACTACGTCACCGAACTCCATTGCAAAATCACGGAACTCGCGCGGGTCGACCTCGCGAAGCTCGGCGAAACCCATCCCGCCAAACCGGGCGAAGAGATGCGTCATCGCTTGCTCAAGCTTGACTGTGTCAGCTGACGGCACCAGCACACCCACGTCCCTGATCGCGGCGACCAAGCCCTTACCGTCACGCGAGGCGGCCGCGATGAGAAGCTTCCGCAGACCGCTGCGGGTCTTGGGCGGAACCTCGCCCATCATGCCGAAGTCAATGAAGGTCAGCTTCCATGGATGCCCTGCGGATGAATCGGTAGCCGGCGTGATGAAGATATTGCCCGGGTGCGGATCGGCGTGGAAAAAGCCGTTCGTGAACAGCTGGTCGAACATGACCGACGCAAAGACGGGGGCAACCTCCGCTGGGTCGATGCCTGCCGCAAGAAGCGCCTCTGAGTCCGTGATCTTGATCGCCGTGACGTCCTCGAGAGTGAGCGCGCGGCGCGTGGTCCGCTCCCATACGACGTCGGGCACAGTCACCCTTTCGTCGTCGGCGAAGTCGGCGGCAAATCGCTCTGCATTCGCTGCCTCGTTCATGTAGTCGATCTCCTCGAGACTGGTCTGCGCAAACTCCTTGACCAGAGCGGGGATGTCGGCACGGTTTGACACGAGGCGCACGTGGCTGAGCCAGCCGCCCACCTTACGCAGCGCGGCCAGATCGACGTCGACAATCGCGTCAATGCCCGGCCGCTGCACCTTCAACACGGCGCTGGCGAGCCCGATGTCCGCGGCATTGCCGGGAAGAAGCTGCGCACGGTGCGCCTGCCCAAGGGAGGCCGCGGCAATGGGAATCTCCTCGACTGAGGCGAACACCGACTCCAACGGCGCACCTAGCTCCGCCTCGGCAAGGGAACGGATCGCGCGGAACGGGACGGCGGGCACCTCGTCCTGAAGACCTTCCAGTTCAGCGGTGATTTCCGGCGGGAGCACATCGAGCCGGGATGACATGAACTGGCCAACCTTGATCATCAGACCGCCAAGCTCCACCGCGAGCGCATGGAAGCGCTGCGCGAAGCGCTGCATCCTCTTGGTCCTGGTGTGTTCCGCGATTCTGCTCAGCCCGACACGAGGGAGAAAGAGCTCAAACCACCAAGTAACCGTGAGATGCCACAGAGCGAACCGGAGGATACGCCGGTAACGGGCACCGGGGTCCCCCGCACCCGGCACTGCATCTGCCCGGTCGCGTCGAACAGACGTCACCGCTGTCAGTCCTCGGCGAGGATCGAGTACAGCCGACGACGTGCCTCGTCGAGCACCGCCGCGGCCTCCCGCACCTGCTTCTGCGAGCCGGTGCGACCCACTTGGGCCGCGACCTGCGCGAGCTCGACGCCGGCCTTCGGCAGCGCCGCGAAGCCGGAGCCTGATGCCCGGCCTGTCGTCTCCCATGGCGCTGACGTATTGGTGCCTCCGGCCTCCCCGCGGCCTGACTCGGTCAGCGAGTAGATCTTGCGGCCGTTGGACTCCTCAGCAGTGATGAGTCCTTCATCGGCCAGCAACTGCAGCGTGGGGTAGACAGAGCCGGCACTGGGCTTCCAGTTGCCGCCGCTGCGCTCTTCAATTTCGTGAATGATCTGATAGCCATGCATCGGCCGCTCAGCCAGCAGGGCCAGCACCGCCGACCTGACTTCGCCTCGACCTGCGCGGGTGCCCGGGCCCTTCTCAAATCTTGAGCGCAATTCCTCGAAGGCCTCCCACACGTTGTCGAAGTTGCCTGCTCCAAATCTGCCTGCCGGGAATGAATTACGCATTATGCTCTCCTCCGTCAATAGCAAACGATGTACAACGATACGTTTCGATACACGCAAAAACCATAGGCGTCTATGACCAATTCTGGACTTTTTCCATCATCTTCCGCGCGTCTTGCGATATTGAACGATATAGTCGCTCTCGCTCAGCTGGCCGGTGTGGAGGATTTCCCCCATCCTGCTCAGCGCAAATCGGGCTTGCGCCAGTGCCCGGCCGAGGTCGTAGCCATCCGACTTCGCCAGCTTGTGCCGTAACCGATCCGTCTGCGCCGCCCGCCCCGCTCCCCGGCTCGGAACGGCCAGAGAGCATCAGCGCTTTTGTCGGTCTGATCCCCCATCACGGCGGGCGGGTCCTCCGCGCAACAACGGCACTACGCGCCGCTCACGAACCAAAATCTTCCCTTGGCGCTCCTCCGTCGCTAATCTCCTCGCGAGATGTTGATCCGTTCCTGTTCCCCAAGTTGCACCCCCGGACCCTCAAACCCAGCGGTGACTCCGCTAGCAGACCGCCCGCCAAACATGACAAACTCTCCGGTCACAGAGTACGGCCCAGTCCGGCACCGGTACGGCCGAGTCCGACGGCACATTCTGCACACCCCGCTTTCGGCCTTCGAACTCCCCCGCCGAAGCTCAACGGGAATTCCGCACCATCAGCCCGGGATCCGCTCCACGGAACCTATCGTCGAATCAGGTGTTTCTCGATCAGGGCGGCGCTGCGGTGCAAGTCGATGTGGCCGGCGGCCACTCCCACCACCAGGTCGAAGCCCTCGTCGGCGTTGAAGAAGCCCTCGTCGGCGTTGAAGTCGTGCAGGTAGCCGTTGATCCACAGCAGCAGAACCATGAGCGTCCAGGCGGTTCGCTTGTTGCCCTCCCCTCATCCGACTCAACGCCCGCATCGACGGCCCCGACAACGGCAACGCGATTAAGGTGACACGATTCAACGTCCGGGCGGACAGCCTCGCGGCTGTGCTCGCCAACGACGCGGGTGAATTCACCGTCGCCCCGCCCTTCACCTATTCCTCCGGCGTGGTCGTGCCACCAAACCCCCAAAGCACACAGCACCCAGCTGCTGTTCACCTTCGACCTGCTCACCGAGACCGCCCCCGGATCAGGCATCTACGCCCGACAAACGGTCCTAGACACCCTGAACATCGGCTACGCCAAGCCCGGCGCCCCCCACCGCCACACCCACCCCATGACCCCAAGGCCGCAGCCCCGACCACACCCGGTTCAGCCCCTTGCCCCGGCGGGCCCAATCCTGCCGCAAAACCCGATACCGGAGCCTGAAAAGCAGGAAGCCAGCATATTGCTCATCGATGACAACCCGGAGGAAACTAAAGCACCTGGTCTCGTAGTAGGCGGCCCCGCGGCGCGATTCACTCGAAGCAAAAGTGAGCGGCTTGGACTGAGTCAGCCTTGTGCCGGCAGCCAAACGGGGTCAGCGCCGGGAGCACACTGGAGCCCGGACCTCGCTGACCCTACCTACTGCTGGACTGGTGTCGCTCAGGTGGGTACTGTTCTGGCCGTCGTAGTGGGCTCCGTTCACCTGACATATTCAACCTGCTGTCCCACTGCCGCCTGTCCCGGGGCAAGGTGCTGTTCACCTGCCGGATCCCCCGGGAACGCTTGCTCCTGTCCGAGTTCGACGACTGGCACCGGGTACTCAACGGATAACCCAACATCCTTGCCCAACGAGTGAAAGCGATGACGCCTACAGCAACCGGCTCAACATGGTGCTCGATGACTTCCTTGACCGGGTATCCGCCCCCGGCGTCGAGTTAGCACCTGGCCGGCGGACCTTCGGCACGAGATTGAAGCGAGCTGGGAGACGAACTTCAACCAAACCAACTACCCAGGACCTCCTACTGGCAGGCCACGGTTCACGAACTGCACGCCGAAGACGAAGCAGTCCGCTTCGTGGGCACCTCCCATTGCCGGACGTATTTCACGGGGTGCCATCACGCCTGAAGGCCCCACCGGTTCGAAAGACGGGACGTTGTGCAGCTGGGTCATACCCTTACGGATTCACGCTTCGTCTTGTCCTGATGCTTCATTGTCGCTGGCCGGGCCCTCCGCGCAACCAAGGCGCTACGCGCTGCTCACCCTCCAAAAGTTGCACTCCGGCCCCTCAACCCAGAGAAGGCTCCGCTAACAGAACCACGTCGAAAACATGCCACACGTCGGGCTTCACCGAGGCCCGACGTGGCTGGCAAAAGCCCCAGGCCGCGTCGCGGTCTGCCAGCCGCGTCCGGGCAACAAACCTAATACGAGCAATTCACGCAGAAGTCATGTTAATCGGGCACCGCCCCACCATGAAGAAGTAAGACCGCAAACCACTCCCCAACCCAGGAAAGCGAGGCAGAGGACCACAAAACGCCCCCGAAGGGGCCCACAAAAAGCTGATTTCTACACAGTCAGGAGCCAAAATAGGCCCCTGACCTGCGATAACACTGTGCCCGAGGTGGGACTCGAACCCACACACCTTTCGATACCGCATTTTGAGTGCGGCGCGTCTGCCAATTCCGCCACTCGGGCGCGGAAACACCGAAACAAGACTAACCGACGTCGGGCTCTTCACAGAACTCAACGCTCCCTGTTGCAGTGCGCGAAACTACTCTACATGCAGATAGGCTATTTTCCAGAACCGGCTCGGCCGAGCAATAAATCATACGCACGGACCGGGTGCAACTAAGATGGTTGAGAACCCGCCGTACGTCTTGAAGGAGATCCCGTGTCAGAACAGACGGAGTCCAAGCCCGCATCCCAGCCGGCACGCCGAGTAGTTGTCGCAGAGGATGAGACCCTCATCCGCCTGGACATCATCGAGATCTTGAAGGGCGAAGGCTACGACGTTGTCGGCGAGGCCGACAACGGTGAGAAGGCTGTCCAGCTGGCCGAGGAACTGAAGCCGGACCTGGTCCTCATGGACGTCAAGATGCCTGTCATGGACGGCATCTCCGCCGCGGAGAAGATCGTCAAGGCGAGGATCGCCCCCGTGGTCCTGCTGACGGCGTTCAGCCAGAAGGAACTCGTGGAGCGCGCACGCGACGCCGGCGCCATGGCCTACGTCGTCAAGCCCTTCACCCCGGCAGACCTGATCCCGGCCATCGAGATCGCCCTTTCCCGCCACGAAGAGATCAAGGCGCTCGAAAACGAGGTGTCCGACCTTCAGGAGCAGTTCGCCACGCGCAAGCTTGTGGAGCGCGCCAAGAGCCTCCTGACCACGAAGATGGGCCTCACGGAACCGGAAGCGTTCCGTTGGATCCAGAAGACCTCCATGGACCGTCGCCTGAGCATGCGCGAGGTCGCCGAGACCATCATCAACCAGGTTAACTAGCACTCCCCCGCGAAGGGCGCCGCTTCCACGCGAAGCGGCGCCCTTCGTCGTCTCCGGCCAGCCCCCGACGACGAACAGCACCCGCCGCGGCGACAACCACCCAGCCCCAAACAAAACAAAACACAACAAAGGAGGCCCCGCCACACGGCGGAGCCTCCCCTGCTAGATCCGAAAAGCTAATCCGAAAAGATCAGGCCTTCGACTTGGCCTTCTTCTTTTCCGGCCACGGGCCGACCTTTTCCTTGCGGGCTGCGGCTTCTTCCACGCGGGACGTGTCCGCGAGGTCTCCCACCTTGTGGACCTTGAGTGAGTTCGTGGAACCGGCCTGTCCGGGAGGGGAACCGGCAGCGATAACCACAAGGTCGCCGTTCTCCACGATCTTCATCTCGAGGAGGCTGCGGTCCACCTGGGCCGTCATTGCGTCGGTGTGGCCCACCATGGGGACGAGGACGGGCTGGATGCCCCAGGTCAGCGCCAACTGGTTCCAGACGTGCTCCACGGGGGTGAAAGCGAACACCGGCTTGACGGGACGCAGGCGCGACAGGCGGCGGGCCGAGTCGCCGGACTGGGTGAAAGTACAGATGTACTTTGCGTCCAGCTGGTCGGCGATTTCGACGGCGGCACGAGTGATGGCGCCACCGCGTGTCTTGGGCTTGGTACCCAGCGGAGGAACGCGTTCGAGGCCGTGCTCTTCAGTGGACTCGATGATGCGGGCCATGGTCTTGACAGTCTCGATCGGGTACTTGCCCACGCTGGTCTCGCCGGAGAGCATGACTGCGTCGGCGCCGTCGAGCACTGCGTTGGCGCAGTCCGAAGCTTCGGCACGGGTCGGTCGCGGGTTGTCGATCATCGATTCAAGGACCTGGGTGGCCACGATGACGGGCTTGGCCCAGCGGCGGGCCAGTTCGATGGCGCGCTTCTGGACGATCGGCACTTCCTCGAGCGGGAGTTCCACGCCGAGGTCGCCACGGGCAACCATGATGGCGTCGAAGGCGTCGATGATTTCGTGGAGCTGGTCCACTGCCTGCGGCTTCTCGATCTTGGCGATCACCGGCACACGGCGGCCCTCTTCGTCCATGATTTCGTGCACGCGCTTAATGTCGGAGGCATCGCGGACGAAGGACAGTGCGACCAGGTCGACACCGCGCTTCATGGCCCAACGGAGATCGTCCTCGTCCTTTTCGCTCAGCGCGGGGACGTTGACGGCAACGCCGGGCAGGTTGATGCCCTTGTTGTTGGAGACCCAGCCGCCGACGGTCACCGTGGCGACCACCTTGACGTCGTCAACCTCGATGGCGCGCAGCGCGACCTTGCCATCGTCGATCAGCAATGCATCGCCGACGTTGACGTCTTCGGTCAGGCTCTTGAGCGTGGTGGAGCAGATGTCCCTGGTACCGGGGACGTCCTCGGTGGTGATGGTGAAAGTGTCACCGACGGCGAGCTCGTGGGGGCCGTCGACAAAGCGACCCAGGCGGATCTTCGGGCCCTGCAAGTCGGCCATGATGGCAACGGGCTTGTGGAGCTGGGCGGAAGCCTTGCGGACGTTCTCGTACGTGTTGTCGTGTACCGAGTAGTCGCCGTGGCTCATGTTCATGCGGGCGACGTCGACGCCGGCTTCCAGCACCGCGAGGGTATTGTCAAAGCTGGAAATTGCCGGTCCGAACGTTGCCACGATTTTTGCGCGTCTCATATACCTACCCTAGTAGTGTGCTGCAGTTGGAGTTGGGAAAGCGTCGTGCGCCGGTCCTTAGAGGACCGCTATAGCCCGGTCGGTGGGAGCCACCGGCGCGGGGAGAATGGTGCTGCCCATGAGGTACTTGTCGACGGCGGCAGCGCAGGCGCGGCCTTCAGCGATAGCCCAGACAATCAAGGACTGCCCGCGGCCGGCGTCGCCTGCGACGAAAACTCCCTCGGTGTTGGTCATGTAGTACCCATCTCGGGCCACGTTGCCGCGGCCGTCGAATTCTGCGCTGACCTGTTCGGTGATACCGGCAGGTTCCGCGCCCGTGAAGCCGAGCGACAGGAAGACCAGATCGGCCGGAATGACGCGCTCCGTGCCGGCCTTCGGCAGGCGCTTGCCGTCCACGAACTCGGTCTCGGCCACCTTGACCCCTGTGAGCTTGCCGTTTTCGCCGACAAACTCGACGGTCGAGGCGAGGTAGGTGCGTTCGCCTCCCTCTTCGTGCGCGCTGGCAACCTCGAACAGTGTGGGAAACGTCGGCCAAGGCTGGTGGGTGGCACGCTCGAGCGGCGGCTGCTTGCCGATCGCGAGGGTCGTGACGGACGCGGCGCCATGACGGTGTGCCGTGCCGAGGCAGTCGGCGCCGGTGTCTCCGCCGCCGAGGATGATGACGTGCTTGCCCTTGGCATCGATCTGGCCTTCCACGGTTTCACCGGCCACCACGCGGTTGGCGGGCACCAGGTAGTCCATGGCGAAGTGGATGCCGTCGAGATCGCGGCCCGGGATGGGAAGGTCGCGCGGCACGGTGGCACCGGTGGCGATCACCACCGAGTCGTAACGGCGGCGCAATTGCTCCCACGTCACGTCGCTTCCGACCGCCACACCCGTGCGGAAGCGGGTGCCCTCGGCCTTCATCTGCTCGACGCGGCGGTCGACCTGTTCCTTCTCCATCTTGAAGTCGGGGATGCCATAGCGCAGCAGTCCCCCGATCTTGTCGTCACGCTCGTAGACGGCCACAGTGTGGCCGACGCGCGTCAGCTGCTGCGCGACCGCAAGTCCCGCCGGGCCGGAGCCGACGACGGCGACCGTCTTGCCGGAGAGGCGCGCCGGCGGAAGCGGTTGGACCCACCCGTTTTCGAAGGCGTCGTCGATGATCGAAACCTCAACCTGCTTGATGGTCACGGCAGGCTGGTTGATGCCCAGGACACAGGATGCTTCGCACGGCGCAGGACACAAGCGGCCCGTGAACTCCGGGAAGTTGTTCGTGGCGTGCAGGCGCTCGATCGCTTCCTCGCCCTTGCCGCGCCACGTGAGGTCGTTCCACTCCGGGATGAGGTTCCCCAGCGGGCAGCCCTGGTGGCAGAACGGAACACCGCAATCCATGCAGCGGCCTGCCTGGCTCTTGAGCACGCCCTTGTCCTGGGCTTCGTAGACTTCCTTCCAGTCCATGATGCGGACGGGAACGGGACGGCGTGGCTGCGTCTCGCGCTGCCGGACTTTCAGAAATCCGCGTGGATCAGCCACCGGTTACCTCCAGGATTCGAGACCATACTTCTTCGCCATCGGGATCAAGGCCTTCCTCGATGGCATCGAGACGGGTTTGCAGGACTGCGGCGTAGTCGCGCGGCAGAACCTTGGTGATGCGGGCAGCGGTGTCATCGAAGTTCTCGAGCAAGCGGCCTGCCAGGACGGATTCAGTTTCTTCCAAATGCTTGACCAGGAGGCCGTGCACGATGGTGCGGTCCTCGTCGTCGAGCTCAAGCAACTGCAGTTCGCCGGAATCCAAGGCCTGCTTGTTGACCCTGGCAGGCTGGAGGTCCAGCACGTAGGCGGTACCACCGGACATGCCGGCACCGAAGTTGCGGCCGGTGCGGCCGATGATCAGCGTCTGGCCGCCCGTCATGTACTCGCAGCCATGGTCACCGATGCCTTCGACGACGGCGGTGGCCCCCGAGTTGCGGACCAGGAAGCGTTCGCCCACTTGGCCGCGCAGGAACATTTCGCCGCTCGTGGCGCCGTAGCCGATCACGTTGCCTGCGATGACGTTGCGTTCCGCTTGGAAAACGTTGGTGCGGTCGGGGCGGACGATGATGCGTCCACCCGAGAGGCCCTTGCCGACGTAGTCGTTGGAGTCGCCGAACATGCGCAACGTGATGCCGGCCGGAAGGAAGGCGCCCAGCGACTGCCCGGCGGTGCCTTTCAGCGTCACGTCTATAGTGTCCGTGGCGAGCACATCGATGCCGAACGTCTTGGTGACGACGTGACCCAGCATGGTGCCCACTGAACGGTCCGTATTGATGACGTCGACGGCGATCTTCACCGGCGTGCGGTCGCTCAAAGCCTCGGCGGCCATGCCGATGAGGCGCTGGTCGAAGTGCTTGTCGAGCTCGTGGTTCTGGCCGGTGAGGTTCCGCAGGGGAACGTCGTCGTCGAACTCGAGGCCGTGCAGGATCGGGTCGAGGTCGAGTCCCTCGGCCTTCCAGTGGTCCACCGCTTCGCGGGTGTCCAGGACCTCGGCATGGCCGATGGCCTCCTCGAGGCTGCGGAAACCGAGTTCGGCGAGCAGTTCGCGGACTTCCTCGGCAAGGAATTCGAAGAAGTTGACCACGAATTCTGGCTTGCCGGTGAAGCGCGAGCGGAGCTCCGGGTTCTGGGTTGCGACGCCCACCGGGCAGGTGTCGAGGTGGCAGACGCGCATCATGATGCAGCCGGACACCACCAGGGGCGCGGTCGCGAAACCGTACTCCTCGGCACCCAGCAGCGCAGCGATGACGACGTCGCGGCCCGTCTTGAGCTGGCCGTCCACCTGGACCACGACGCGGTCGCGGAGCCCGTTGAGCATAAGCGTCTGCTGGGTCTCGGCAAGGCCGAGCTCCCACGGGACACCGGCGTGCTTGAGCGAGTTCAGCGGCGAGGCGCCGGTTCCGCCGTCGTGCCCTGAAACGAGCACGACGTCGGCCTTCGCCTTGGTGACGCCGGACGCCACCGTGCCGATCCCGACCTCGGACACCAGCTTGACGTGCACACGAGCCGAGGGGTTGGCGCGCTTGGCGTCGTAGATGAGCTGCGCGAGGTCCTCGATGGAGTAGATGTCGTGGTGCGGGGGCGGGGAAATGAGCCCCACGCCGGGGGTGGAGTGGCGGGTCCGGGCCACCCAGGGGTAGACCTTCTGCGCCATGAGCTGGCCGCCTTCACCGGGCTTGGCGCCCTGGGCCATCTTGATCTGGATGTCCTCGGCGTTGGTCAGGTACAGGCTCGTCACGCCGAAACGGCCGGAGGCAATCTGCTTGATCGCGGAGCGGCGCTCCGGGTCCAGCAGGCGGTCCACGTCTTCGCCGCCTTCGCCGGTGTTGGACTTGGCGCCCAGCCGGTTCATGGCGATTGCGAGCGTCTCGTGGGCTTCCTTGGAGATAGAGCCGTAGCTCATCGCTCCGGTGGAGAAGCGCTTCACGATGCTGGAAACCGGCTCGACTTCCTCAAGGGGCACGGCGGGACGCTGGCTGTCCTTGAACTTCAGGAGCCCACGCAGGGTCATGAGGTTCTCGGACTGGTCGTCGATTCCCTTGGTGTAGGACTTGAAGATGTCGTAGCGGCGTTCGCGCGTGGCGTGCTGCAGGCGGAAGACCGTCTCCGGGTTGAACAAGTGCGGTTCGCCGTCGCGGCGCCACTGGTATTCGCCGCCGCCGAGCAGCGGACGGTGCGGCAGCTCGATGCCGCCTTCCGGGTAGGCCATCTGGTGGCGGGCGGACACTTCGGCGGCGATGACGTCCAGTCCGACGCCGCCCAATTGCGAGTGGGTGCCGGAGAAGAATTCGTCCACGAGGTCCTGGGACAGCCCCAGTGCTTCGAAAGTCTGGGCTCCGGTGTAGGAGGCCACCGTGGAAATGCCCATTTTGGACATGATCTTCAAGACACCCTTGCCGAGGCCCTTGATGAGGTTGTACACGCCGTCTTCAGCGGTCACGCCGACCACTTCGCCGGTGCTGATGAGCTGCTCCACGGACTCCATGGCCAGGTAGGGGTTGACGGCGGAAGCGCCGAAGCCCACCAGCACTGCCACGTGGTGCGTTTCGCGGACGTCGCCGGCCTCGACCACCAGGGCGGTCTTGGTGCGGTTGGCGCTGCGGAGCAAGTGGTGGTGCACCGCGCTCACGAGCAGCAGGGACGGGATCGGGGCCCACTGCGCGTTCGAGTCACGGTCCGACAGCACGATGTACTGCACGCCGCGGTTGATCGCACCGGAAACCTGCTCGCAGATTTCGGTCAAGCGGCTTCGGAGCGATGCTTCTCCGCCCTCCGGGCGGTAGAGTCCGCGGACCTTCATGGCGACCTTGTCGCCGTCGGCATTCTCGATGTTGGCGATCTTGGCGAGCTGGTCGTTGTTGATCACCGGGAACGGCAGGGAGATCTGCGGCTGGCGCACCTGCCCGACGTCGAGCAGGTTTCCGTTTGGACCGATGGCGCACTTCAGCGAGGTGACAAGCTCTTCGCGGATCGCGTCCAGGGGCGGGTTGGTGACCTGTGCGAAAGACTGCACGAAGTAGTCGAACAGCAAACGCGGACGCTTGGACAGCACGGCGACCGGGGTGTCGGAACCCATGGCGCCGAGCGGCTCGGCCCCGGTACGGGCCATGGGCCCAAGGAGGATCTTCAATTCCTCGGTGGTGTAGCCGAATGTCCGCTGGCGGATGTTCACGGACGCCGCGGTATGCAGCACGTGTTCGCGCTCGGGAAGGTTGTTGAGGTCGATCAGGTTGTCCTTGACCCATTCAGCCCAAGGGTTGGCGGCGGCCACCTCGGCCTTGACCTCGGCGTCGTCGATGATGCGGCCGGCTTCAGTGTCCACCAGGAACATCTTGCCCGGCGAAACACGGCCCTTCTTGACCACCTTGGCGGCCTCGACGTCGATCACGCCGACCTCGGAGGCGAAGACGATCAGGCCGTCTTCGGTGATCCAGTAGCGGCCGGGGCGCAGGCCGTTGCGGTCAAGGGTCGCCCCCACGAGGTTGCCGTCGGTGAAGGACACCGCTGCGGGACCGTCCCACGGTTCCATGAGCAGCGAGTGGTACTCGTAGAAGGCGCGGCGGGCAGGATCCATCGTGGCGTGGTTTTCCCATGCCTCGGGGATCATCATCATGATCGAGTGCGTGATGGGCCGTCCGGAAAGCCAGAGCAGCTCTGCAACTTCGTCGAAGGACGCGGAGTCCGAGGCACCCGGCGTGCAGATGGGGTACAACTCCTCCGGGGAATCGCCCAGCAGCGGGTTCGCGAGCTGGGACTGGCGCGCCCGCATCCAGTTCCGGTTGCCCTTGACGGTGTTGATTTCACCGTTGTGGGCGATGGTGCGGAACGGCTGCGCGAGCGGCCACGACGGGAACGTGTTCGTGGAGAAGCGCGAGTGCACGATGGCCAGCTTGGTCTTGAAGCGCTTGTCCGAGAGATCCGGGTAGAACGGCTCCAGCTGGGCTGTGGTCAGCATGCCCTTGTACACGATGGTGCGCGAGGACAGCGACGGGAAGTACACGCCGAACTTGTTCTGGGCACGCTTGCGGACACGCCAGGCGCGGGAATCCAGTTCATTCCTGTCCAGCACCTCGCCCGTCGCGGAGGCGAGGAACGGCTGCGCGAAGTAAGGCATGCAGGCACGAGCCATGGCACCGACCAGGTCTCCGACCACGGGCACTTCACGCCAGCCAAGAACCGTCAGGCCCTCGTCTATTGCAAGGGCTTCGATGCCGGCCTTCGCGGTCCCGGCTTCGCGGGCTTCAGCCGGAAGGAAGGCGGTACCGACTACGTACTGCCCGGGTGCCGGGAGTTCGAACTCCGTGACGGCCCGGAAGAATTCATCCGGAACCTGCATGAGGAGCCCGGCGCCGTCGCCCGTGCCTTCGTCGGCGCCCACGGCGCCCCGGTGTTCAAGGTTGCGCAGGGCAGTCAGGGCCGCTTCCACGATGTCATAGCCGGGTTCACCACGCAGGGTGGCGATAATGGCCAGGCCACAAGCGTCCTTCTCCTGCTCAGGGTTGTAGAGTCCCTGGGCTTCCGGGAGCGCAGCAAAACGTTTGAAGGGCGAGATGGCACCTTGCGGTTCGACTGCTTCGGACCAGCTTGGGTTATGAAGATGGGTCATTGAAGACGTCCTTCCTCGAGATCGTGCGAATGGAAGGGACAACGTTGGCCCCACCTTGCCAGCCGTGTGACGGGCATAACAAAGCGCTAGTTACTAGAAATTGTAGGACAGCGGGCAAGACGCAACGAACAGTTACGCATGCCCCTGACCCAAGCTTGACCGCGGAGCCTCTGTGTGCTGCCGGGCTACTGCCAAGGGTGCCACGACGCTGTGGCCGGGGGTCTCTGGGCGGTAGCCCGGTTCCCCGATGCCGTAGCGCTGGCTACTTGGTTCTGCCAGCTTCCGGCCCGGATCCAGGGACACTGCTGGCGGTGGTTTCGGTGGACGCTGAGCCGGAATCCGACGTGACGCCGGCATGTGGCTCCTCGGCCGTTTCCGTTGGCTCAGCAGTATGGCCCAGATCGCTTTGGTTATTCCGGAGATTACCATGCGCACCGGTATCTGAGACAGATCCGTCCGCATCATGGGACTTCGTATTGGTCACAATTGGGCTCTCCGCCTCCCGGGCAGCAGCCGTGTCGTCGTCGGCAGTCGGCTCATCGTCCCCGGCATGTGGGTGGCCGACGGCGGGCTCATCCTCTCCGGCGGTCACCGCGGCCGGTTCCCTGCCGGGAAGGTACGCAGTGTCCGGCTCCGGCCTGCCGCGCAGGCTCAGGACGATGAAGATGATGAGCGCTGCGACGAAGACGAAGATGCTGGTCCAGACATTGAGACGCGTGGTGATGCCGAAGAGGTTGATCTGTTCGGCATCGTCGATCCGCAACGCTTCGATCCAGACCCGGCCAAGCGTGTAGTAGATGGCGTACAGCCAGAAGAGCCTGCCGCGGCGGAAATGGAAGCGCCGGTCCAGGACCAGGAGGATCACGACGCCGATGATGTTCCAGAGGGATTCGTAAAGGAACGTCGGGTGGAAGAGCGTGTCGCTCGGCATTCCGGCCGGAAAATTGGGGCTGTTCGGGTCTATCTGAAGGCCCCATGGCAAGGTGGTGGGTCCGCCGAAGAGTTCCTGGTTGAACCAGTTGCCCCAACGCCCGATCGCTTGCGCCAGCAGGAGCCCGGGGGCCGCAGCGTCGAGGAAGGCGGTCAGCTTGACGCCGGAACGGCGGCAGCCGAGCCAGGCACCGACAACGCCGAGAACCACGGCACCCCAGATGCCCAGGCCGCCCCGCCAGATCTGCGGGATCAGGGAGAGGTCGCCGGTGCCGTTGAAGCCCGGGCCGAAGTACGCGTCCGGCGATGAGATCACATGGTAAAGCCGGCCGCCCACAATGCCGAAGGGGATCGCCCAGATGGCGATGTCCCACAGGCTGCCTTCGGGAGTGCCGCGACGCTTCCAGCGCACGGCGGTGAGCCACAGGCCCACGATGATGCCCAGGAGAATGCACAGCGCGTAGGCATGGATGCGGAGGGTCCCCCACGGAAGCGGAATATCAAATCCGGACCATGAGGGGCTCGGAATGCTCATGGGAGCCATTGCCGCGACGTGGAGGAGACTCTGCATTGTCTACGCTTTTCCTTTTCTAGGCCTGCGCTGTGGCCCGGCCGAGGCCGGCACTGAGGTTCTTGGTGAGTTGCGCGACGGCGTCAACGCCGCCGTCGCGGATCGCGGCAACCAGCGCGGTACCAACGATCACGCCGTCCGCGTAAGCGGCGATCTCGCGGACATGGTCCGCGGTGGAGACTCCGAGTCCGACACAAACACGTTCGGCGCCGGCTGCATGCGTGTCCGCCACAACCTTCTCCGCGGCGCTGCTGACTGACTGCCGCGCTCCGGTGACACCCATGATGGAAACGGCGTAGACGAAGCCGCGGCTCGCCTCCACCGTCATGGCCAGGCGCTCCGGCGTGGACGAAGGCGCTACAAGGAAGACCCGGTCCAGTCCGTATTTGTCCGATGCAGCGAACCATTCGGCTGCCTCGTCCGGAATGAGGTCCGGAGTGATGAGCCCTGCTCCCCCGGCCTCGGCCAGCCTGCGTGAGAACTCGTCGACGCCCATGCGCATGACGGGGTTCCAATACGTCATGACCAGCACTGCGGCATCGGTGGCCGCGGTGATGCCCGCGACGACGTCGAACACGCTGGCGACGTGGAAACCGTTGGCGATTGCTTCCGTGGTCGCAGCCTGGATGACGGCGCCGTCCATGACGGGGTCCGAATACGGGATGCCGATTTCGATGAGGTCCGCGCCGTTGCGGGCCATGGCAATGCCGGCGTCGATGCTTGACTGAATGTCCGGGTAGCCTGCCGGCAGGTATCCGATCAACGCGGCCCGGCCTTGTGCCTTCGCGCGGTCGATCGCGGCCGCGGACTTGCTGCTCATCTGCTCAGTCATCAGTTCCGGCCCCCGTTTGCTTCTTCAGTGCTGATCTCAAGGTTGCTGCGTTCGGACGTTCCCTTGGGCTTGCGGGTGGAGAGGGTGGTGCCCTTGACGTTGCCGTTCTCATCCAACATGTCGAACCATTCAGCGGCCGTTTCCACGTCCTTGTCGCCGCGCCCGGACAGGTTCACGATGATGATCGTGTCTGCCGGGTTTTCCTTGCCTTCCGTGAGCTGCTTGCCCACCTTGATGGCGCCGGCGAGGGCGTGCGAAGACTCGATGGCGGGGATGATGCCTTCGGTCCGGCAAAGCAGGCGGAACGCTTCCATGGCCTCGGTGTCCGTGATGGGCCCGTACGTGACGCGGCCGATGTCGGCGAGGTAGGAGTGCTCCGGACCCACGCTCGGGTAGTCCAGGCCGGCGGAAATCGAGTGGGACTCGATGGTCTGGCCGTCCTCGTCCTGCATGAGGTAGGACCGGGCACCATGGAGCACCCCGGGGCGCCCAAGGGTGATGGCTGCGGCGTGGCGACCGGTTTCGACGCCCTCGCCGCCTGCCTCAAAACCGTAGATCTTCACTGAGGCGTCGTCCAGGAAGCTGTGGAAGATGCCGATGGCATTGGAACCACCGCCGATGCAGGCACAGACGGCGTCGGGCAGCTTGCCGGTCTGCTCCAGGATCTGGGCGCGCGCTTCCTCGCCGATGACCTCGTGGAAGAAACGCACCATCGCCGGGAACGGGTGTGCGCCGGCCGCGGTGCCCAGCAGGTAGTGGGTGGTGTCGACATTGGAAACCCAGTCGCGGAGGGCGTCGTTGATGGCGTCCTTGAGCGTCTGTGATCCGTTGGTCACGGGAACCACGGTGGCGCCCAGGAGCTGCATGCGGGCCACGTTGAGCGCCTGGCGGCGGCAATCCTCGGCGCCCATGTAGACGACGCATTCGAGTCCGAGCAGGGCCGCAGCGGTGGCACTGGCAACGCCGTGCTGGCCCGCGCCGGTTTCCGCGATGACACGGGTCTTGCCCATGCGCTTGGCGAGCAAGGCCTGTCCGAGCACGTTGTTGATCTTGTGCGATCCTGTGTGGTTCAGGTCTTCGCGCTTGAGGAAGATGCGGGCCCCGCCGGCGTGCTCGGAGAACCGCTTGGCCTCCGTGAGGAGCGACGGACGGCCTGAGTAGTTCTTGTTGAGGTCCTTCAGCTGGGCGAGGAACTCGGGATCGGCCTTGGCTTTCTCGAACGTGTCCTCAACTTCGTCCAGGGCGGCGATGAGGGACTCGGGCATCCAACGTCCACCGTAAGAGCCGAAATACGGCCCAGCGGCGTTGCGGAGCGAGGTTCCGCCTTGTAGGAATGCGTCGGCCACATTCTCATCCGAGTTGGCTGTTGATGCGTCCACCATCAGTCTCACCGTCCTGTTCAGTTGGTAGTTGGGTTCTTCCGGGAGCCGCGGCACAGCAGGCAGCCATGTTGTCTGCTGTTTTCCGGGTCCCGGCCGCGATTCAGGCCTGCCTTAGGTCCTGACTGCGATGGCGGCAGCTCCGGCCGCCTTGAATTCGCTGATCCGCTCGTGTGGCGTGGAGTCACTCACAAGGGCTTCGCCCACAAGAATTGCGTGGGCACCGTTTCCCGCATAGTGCGCGACGTCCTCGGCGTTCCGCACCCCGGATTCAGCCACGACAACTGCTCCCGCGGGAATGCTTCCCGCGAGGGAGGCAAACAGGGTGCGGTCGACGTCGAGTGTCTTGAGGTTGCGGACGTTCACGCCGATGATCCGTGCCTTGGCTGAGGCCGCACGCTCGATTTCCTCGGGCGTGTGGGTTTCCACCAGGACGTTCATGCCAAGCTCGTGGCTCAACGCGCTGAATTCGCGCAGCTGTGCATCGGAAAGCGCCGCGACGATCAGCAGGATGAGGTCCGCGCCGTGGGCGCGGGCTTCCCAGATCTGGTACTCGTCAACTGTGAAGTCCTTGCGCAGCAACGGGATGTCGACGGCGGCGCGGACCGCGTCGAGGTCAGCGAGGGACCCGTTGAAGCGCCGCTGTTCGGTGAGGACGCTGATCACGGAAGCGCCGCCGTCGGCGTACTGCACCGCAAGTGCCGCAGGGTCGACGATGCTCGCGAGATCGCCTTTCGACGGGCTGCGGCGCTTGATTTCCGCGATGACCTTCAATTCGTCGCGGCTGGCAGACGGACCGCCCAAGGCAGCCCACGCGTCCAGTGCGGGCGCGGTGGCCGCTGCGCGCTCTTTCAGCTCGTCAAGGCCAACAACAAGGCGGCGCGCCTCCATGTCCTCCCTGACACCGACGATGATGTCATCAAGAACGGTCACGGTCAGTGGCCGGCGTTCTTCAGCTTGCTGCCGTCGACGCCGTAGCCCGCCTTGCGCATGGCCCAGCCGGCGATCAGGCCGGCGAACATGACAACAATGCCGGCGATGAAAATGGGGGTGCTGGCGATCACAAAGGCGATGGACGAAATCAAGGCCCCTACCAGCATGACAATCACGCAGGTCCACGCGGCCGGGCTGTTGCCGTGGCCGATGGCATCGCTGTGGCTTGCAGCGGTCACAGGGGCCTTGCTCGCGGACACTGTGGTTTTGCTCATGTGAAAATCTCCTCAGGATGAATACTGCTTACATTCTGCCATTTATTGACTGCACCCGGGACATCGTCCGATGTCCGGACAGTCGGGTCTTAGGTGGGGTCTTCTCCGCGGGAGAGGCTGTCCCAGCTGTCGATCTCGTCGACCGGTCCGGAACCCGCGAGGGCCGCCCGGCTGGCGACGTCGTACTTGGTGCGTGCCTTCCAGTGCCTGCCCGCGAGCGGAAGCAGGCCACCGCACAAGGCGAGCAGGCCGGCAGCCACGACGGCGAGTACCGGGAACACAGTCGACGATGCTGCCGCCTGCCCGCCCGAAATGCCTGTGGTCGCCGCAATGGTTCCTTGCGCCGCACCGAGTGGGTCTGCCAGGACGGTCACCGCGGCAATGAGGATGCCCGCCGAGGCGAGCACGATGATCGTTGAAATGATCCAGCGCGAAACCTTGCCCGCGATGGACGATGCCAGTCCCCCGGCAAGGGCGACGAGCGCGAGCGCGGTCACCGCTGTGGCGGCCTTGCTCCCCTGGACGTGGAGGTCGGCATTCGCCGCGGCGGCGGGATCGAGCCGGACGTTGATCCAGGTCTGCGTGGTGGTCCCGAAAACGGCGAGGGCAAAAATGGCCATGGCGAGCACCACGTTGCCCTTCCGTGCCCACACGGGAGGCTTTGCGGTGGCCGTCTGAGGGCGCTCCGCGGTCACAGCGCGGGCTTCCCGTCGACGATCGATTCCGCGGAAACGGCGTCCGGGGAAATGTTGTGGAGCGATCCGGCGGTGTGCACGGCACGCAAGGGGGCCGCCGCCTTGTTCACGGTCTCCAGCGCTTCGGAAGGCTTGTGGGAATCGGCCACGATGCCGCCGCCGGCCTGGACATACGCCCGGCCCTCACGCAACAATGCCGAGCGGATGGCGATCGCCATGTCCATGTCGCCTGCGAAGTCCAGGTATCCGACGACGCCGCCGTAGATGCCGCGCCGGTGCGGTTCGAGTTCGTCCAGGAGCCGCAGTGCGCGCGGTTTGGGCGCGCCGGACAGCGTGCCGGCGGGGAAGGTCGCCTTGAGGACGTCGTATGCCTTCGCCCCGGGCGCCAATTCTCCGACGACCGTGGACACGAGGTGCATGATGTGGCTGAAGCGTTCAACCTCCATGAACTGCGTAACGTCCACTGTTCCGGCCACGCAGACCTTGGACAGGTCGTTCCGCGAGAGGTCCACGAGCATGAGGTGTTCGGCGCGTTCCTTCTGGTCCGCGAGCAACTCGGTAGCCAGCGCTTTGTCGGCTTCCACGGTTTTGCCGCGGGGCCGCGATCCGGCGATCGGGTGGGTGATGACCTCGTTGCCTGTCACCGTCACGAGGGCCTCGGGAGAGGAGCCGACGATCGTGTACTCGCGTCCGTCGGGATCTTCGAGGCTGAAGAGGTACATGTAAGGGCTCGGATTGGTGTTGCGCAGCACGCGGTAGACATCCAGCGGGTCCGCGGCGCACTCCATTTCGAAGCGTCGCGAAATGACCACCTGGAAGACCTCGCCGTCGACGATCGCTTCCTTGCCGCGATCGATCGCGTCAAGGTACTCCTGCTCGGCCCAGCGTTCCTGGACGCTCGACGCGAAGTCGAGGGCTTCGGACTGCAACACCGATACGGGCTGCTTCACGGGCGTGCTGATCTGGTCCAGCAAGCGCTTCACCCGCGCGACGGCGTCGTGCCAGGCTTCGTCGACCCGCTCGGAACTGTTGTCGAAATTGATCGCGTTGGCAATCAGCAGGACGGTGCCGTCCATGTTGTCGTGGACAGCCATGTCCGTCACGAGGTTCAGGGCCAGTTCCGGCAGGTTGAGGTCATCCTCCGGGGGGCTGGTCAGCTTCTCCCAGTGCCGGACGGTTTCCCAGCCAAGGAAGCCCACAAGGCCGGAGGTGAAGGGAGGAAGGTCCGGGAAGCGGTCGGTCTGCAGGGCTGCAATGGTGTCGCGGACGGCGTCGACCGGGCTGCCGTCCACGGGCACGCCGACAGGAGGCTCGCCGATCCAGTGCGCCTGGCCGTCCTTGCTTGTCAAGGTGGCACGCGAACGCGAACCAATGAAGGAATAACGTGACCATGCCCCGCCGACAGCTGCCGACTCCAGGAGGAAGGTCCCGGGCTGGCCTTGGGCCAGCTTACGGTAGAGCCCGATGGGAGTCTCGGCGTCGGCCAGTACCCTCAGCCGGACCGGGATGACACGGCTGTGCGCGGCGAGTTCGCGGAACTCCTCCAGGCCCGGGCTGATGATTCCAAGGTCCTGCATGGTTTGTGTTCTCCGCCTCTTCTTGTTTGCTTGCCTCAGTGGATGGTGTGTAGCGGGTTAGTCCCGCTCGCCGGTCACGGCGGCGAGGCTCCGGTCATCGAAGCACGTGCGCGTACCGGTGTGGCAGGCCGCACCGACTTGGTCGACGCGGACCAGGAGGGCGTCGCCGTCGCAGTCCAAGGCCACCGATTTCACGAACTGGACGTGCCCGGAGGTGTCTCCCTTGCGCCAATATTCCTGGCGGGAGCGGGAGAAGAATGTGACGCGTCCCGTGGTCAGGGTCCGGTGCAACGCTTCGTCGTCCATCCAGCCGAGCATCAGCACTTCGTCGGTGTCGAACTGCTGGATGATCGCCGCCACCAAGCCGGCGGAATCGCGCTTCAGCGCGGCGGCCAGCTCGTGCGGGAGCGGACTAACGGGCACGACGGCGGGCTCCGCGGCGGAAGCGGCAGCGGGCGTGGCTGGGGGTGTTGACTGCTCAGACATCAGATCAAGTCTAGTGCCTCAAGTGGAGGCGAAATTCAGCGGCGGTTCCACTGCGCAACAGAGAGCGTCTCGTGCTAGTTTCACAAGTGATGCATTTCGTCGATCCCTCCCGCGAAGTACTGGCCGAAACACTCCTGGCGGCCGGACCTGACTCCCCCACGCTCTGCGAAGGGTGGCTCACAAGGGACCTCGCCGCGCACTTGTACTTGCGGGAGCGCAAAGCGGCCGTCGGTATTGGCTTGCTCATCAAGAGCCTCGCCCGGGCCTCGGACAAAGCCACGGCCAAGCTGGCCTCCAAGCTCAAGACCACGGAAGATTACGCCGAACTGGTGAACACCTTCCGTTCAGGGCCGCCCGCCTTGTCTCCCCTGAAGATCAAGGCCCTCGACGAGTCCTCCAACCTCATTGAATATTTCGTTCACACGGAAGACATCCGCAGGGCGGGTGACCGTTGGGCTCCACGGGCCCTCGACGAGGAATACTCGGACGCCTTGTGGGATGAATTGATCAAGCGAGCCGCCATTCTCTATCGCGGCGTGGACCTCGGGATCGTGCTGGTACGGCCCACCGGCCCCCGACACGTTGCCAAGCGGGCGCCCGTATCCGTGGCCATCGTGGGCGAACCTGGTGAACTCCTCATGCATGCCCATGGCCGAACGCATCACGCCCTGGTCACCTTCGAAGGCCAGCCGGACGCCGTCGCGCTGCTCCAGTCCGCCGAAGTCGGCCTCTGACCCGCGCTTAAACCCAACTGACTCGCAGTTGTTGTCGTTATGAGCGCTCAAAACGACAACAACTGCGAGTCAGTTGGGTTGAGACCCGCTAGCGGACCAGGAAGCCTGCTTCGCGGATCGCGGCTTTGACCTGGGCGATCATGTCATCCGGGCCGAAGTGGAACACTGACGCGGCCAACACAGCGTCGGCACCTGCTTCAACAGCCGGCGGGAAATGCGCCGGTTTGCCGGCACCGCCGGAGGCGATGATCGGGATGTGGACGGCCGCACGGACCAGGCGGATGAGTTCCAGGTCGAAGCCGTCCTTGGTGCCGTCGGCGTCGATCGAATTCAGGAGGATCTCCCCCACACCGCGGTCCGCGGCTTCCTTGGCCCACGCAATGGCGTCGATTCCGGTCCCTTGGCGTCCCCCGTGCGTGGTCACCTCGAAGCCGGAAGCCGTGGGCTCGGAGCCGGGCCTGGTCCGCCGCGCGTCAACCGACAGGACCAGCACCTGCGATCCGAAGTGGCGGGTGATCTCGTCGATGACGTCAGGGCGTGCGACGGCGGCCGTGTTGATGGAGGCCTTGTCCGCGCCGAAACGCAGGAGCTTGTCCACTTCGGCCACGCCCCGGACGCCACCGCCGACGGTCAGCGGGATGAAGACTTCCTCGGCGGTGCGGCGAACGACGTCGAACGTGGTTTCCCGGTTGCCGGACGACGCCGTGACGTCAAGGAACGTGAGTTCGTCCGCCCCGGCGTTGTCATAGCGGTGCGCAAGCTCCACGGGGTCTCCGGCGTCGCGCAGACCCTCGAAATTGATGCCCTTAACCACACGGCCGGCGTCGACATCCAAACAAGGGATGACCCGTACTGCTACAGCCATTGCTGCTCCTCGATGGTCTCGTGTCAGATGCGGCAGGCGTGGATGCTGCTGACCAGGATGGCGCGGGCGCCGAGGTCGTACAGCTCGTCCATGATCCGGTTGGTTTCCTTTTTCGGAACCATGGAACGGACGGCAACCCAATCCGAGTCGCGCAGCGGCGACACCGTGGGCGATTCGAGGCCAGGGGTGAGGGTGGCGGCTTCTTCCACGAGGTCCTTGCGGATGTCGTAGTCCATGAGGACGTACTGACGGGCGACGAGAACGCCCTGCAGGCGCCGGATCAGGACCTCGATCTCCTTCGCCGTGCCGTTTGCGGCACCACCCTCGCCGGTGCGGCGGATCAGGACGGCTTCGGACTTGAGGATGGGCTCTCCGAAGATCTCCATTCCGGCAGCCTTGAGCGTGTTGCCGGTTTCGACGACGTCAGCGATCGCGTCGGCGACGCCGAGGCGCACGGAAGACTCGACGGCGCCGTCAAGGCGGACCACCTTGGCTTTGACGCCGCGCTCGGCGAGGTAGTCGCGCAGGAGGCCGTCGTAGCTCGTGGCGAGGCGCTTGCCTTCAAGCTGCTCGACGCCGGTGAAGTCGCCGACAGGCCCGGCGAAACGGAAGGTGGACGCGGCAAAGCCAAGGGGAAGCAGCTCTTCTGCTTCGACCTGCGCGTCCAGGAGGAGGTCGCGGCCGGTGATACCGACGTCGAGGGTGCCCTGGCCTACATACACTGCGATGTCGCGGGGGCGGAGGAAGAAGAACTCAATGTCGTTGTCGGGGTCGACCATGACCAGTTCACGGGTATCGCGGCGCTGGCGGTATCCCGCCTCGGTCAGCATCGCGGAGGCGGCTTCGGACAGGGAGCCCTTGTTGGGGACGGCTACTCGCAGCATGGGGGACTTTCTTGGGAAGTGGAAGGGGAAGTTTCAGGCATTGTGCTCACGGCGCTGTTCTTTTCTTCCGCGGAACGGGTCCCGGAAGAGACCTTTCCCGGAAGAGACGGCGCAGTCAGCGGGGGCCACGCTGGGCTCTGCCAGGACCTTTTCAGGTCCGGACCGAGCGGACGTGGCTAGAGATGCTTGTAAACGTCTTCCAGGCCCAGACCCTTGGCGAGCATCAGGACCTGCAGGTGGTAGAGCAACTGGGAGATTTCCTCGGCCGCTGCTTCATCGGATTCATACTCTGCAGCCATCCAGACTTCGGCGGCTTCCTCCACGACCTTCTTGCCGATGCCGTGGATTCCGGAGTCCAATTCGGCCACAGTGCGGGAGCCTGCCGGACGGGTCGCTGCCTTTTCGCTCAGTTCTGCGAACAGCGTCTCGAAATTCTTCACGCCCTACAGCCTACTTGCTCGGGGCCGGTGACCGCCTGTCGGGTCATTGAATGACGGAAGGGATGTGAGCGAACGCACAAAGCGTGCCGGCACGCCCACATCCCTTTCGTCGCTGTTAGGCGTACTGCTTGAGGGTCAGCGCAGTGGAGAGCGCAGCGGTCACGGCTTCGTGGCCTTTGTCCTCGGACGAGCCGTCCAGCCCGGCGCGGTCCAGGCCCTGCTGCTCGGTGTCGCAGGTGAGCACGCCGAAGCCCACCGGCACGCCGGTGCGGACGCTTACTTCGGTGAGTCCCGACGTCGCCGCCTGGCAGACGTAGTCGAAGTGCGGCGTGCCTCCGCGGATGACGACGCCGAGGGCAACGACGGCGTCGAAGTGCGGCGCGAGCCGTGCAGCTGCGACGGGAAGCTCAAAGGATCCCGGGACGCGCAGCACGGTGGGCTCGGCGATGCCGGCTTCCTTGGCGGCACGCAGCGCGCCGTCGAGAAGGCCGTCCATGATCTGGGTGTGCCAACTGGCAGCCACGATGGCGAGTTTCAGCTGGTGGGTTTCCTCGGGATTGAGGGTGGTGAGGTCGATGGTAGGGGCGCCGTGTCCGCTCATGGGTGTGTGGTGATCCGTTCAGTCTTAAGGGTGAAGTTCAGTCTTGTTCGAGGTCAAACGTGCCGGCAGTTGCGTGCGTGCCGGCCGGTTCAGCGTCACCGAGGGTCAGGCGGTGGTCCATGCGGTCCTTCTTGGTCTGGAGGTACCGAAGGTTTTCTTCCCGGGACGGGACCTCGGTGGGCACCATCTCGACCACCTTCACGCCGGCCGCGGCAAGCCGGTTCTGCTTGTCCGGGTTGTTGCTCAGGAGCCGGATTTCATGAAGGCCCATTTCGGCAAGGATCTGGGCGGCGGCCTTGTAGCAGCGGGCGTCCACGGGGAGCCCCAGCTGCTCGTTGGCCTCGACCGTGTCGAATCCGGCCTCCTGCAGGGCGTAGGCCTTGATCTTGTTGGCCAGGCCGATGCCGCGGCCTTCCTGTCCACGAAGGTAGAGCAGGGTCCCGCCCTCTTCGCGGATGAGTTCCAGGGCGTAGGCCAGCTGTTCGCCGCAATCGCAGCGGTACGAACCGAAAACGTCGCCCGTGAGGCACTCGGAATGCAGACGCACCAGGGGAGGCTTGCCGGCAAGCGGCGCTTTCGGGGAACTCACCGCCAGGTGCTCTGCCCCGGTGGCGAGGTCGGTCCACGCCTGTGCCACGAACTCACCGAAGGCGGTGGGTAGCTGGACAATCGGGCCGCCGCTCACGGGATGCGTTGCGCGCGCGGGCGTGCCGCCGTCGTGCGTTGTCGCTGTGGTCATCGCTGCTCCTCGTTTCCTGCCGGAATTGCAACCTGGTGCCCCGCCTCCGACGCTACAACATAAGCCACGAGGTCCTCGATCGAAATCAGAGGACATCCATGCTCGGCAGCGAACTCCCGGAGGCTGTCCAGGCGCATCATTTCACCATCGTCATGTACCAATTCGGCGATCACGCCCACCGGGGCGAGCCCCGCAAGCCTGCAGAGATCAACTGCCGCCTCCGTGTGTCCCGGACGTTCACGCACTCCCCCCTTAACGGCCCGGAGCGGAAAAATATGCCCGGGCCGTGTGATCGAGGACGGAGTGCTGCTGGAATCAGCCAGAATCCGGGCGGTCAGGGCCCTGTCCGTGGCGGAAATACCGGTGCTTACGCCCAGCGCAGCATCACATGACACCGTGTACGCCGTGCCTTTGGCGTCTTCGTTGACCAGGACCATGGGCGGCAGCGCCAGGGCATCGGCCCGCGACTCCTCGAGGGGAACGCAAATGACTCCCGAGCTGTAGCGGATGGTCCAGCCCATGAGGGCAGGCGTCGCGTGTTCGGCGGCGAAGATGATGTCGCCTTCGTTTTCGCGGTCTTCATTGTCCACCACGATGACGGGACGGCCGGCTGCCATGGCCTTGACGGCCTTCTCCACCGGGTCCAGCCCTTGGCGCACCACTGCGGTACTGCCGTTGTGTGCGGCGCTCACTGGGCAGACCCAGCGGCGGTTGCCGAACGGAAGGAGAGCAGTCGCTCGGTGTATTTCGCGAGGACGTCCACCTCAAGGTTGACGCGCCCGCCCGTGGCCTTGGCCCCGAGCCCGGTTTCGTCCAGCGTGGTGGGAATGAGTCCCACTTCAAACCAGGGGTTCACTTCTTCTGCCGGGCTGACGGCGGTGACGGTGAGTGAAACGCCGTCGACGGCGATCGAGCCCTTTTCGGCGATGTACCGTGCCAGCGGGGCCGGCACGGCAAAGCGGAGGCGGTCCCAGTTGCCCAGCGACTCGCGCTCCAGAAGCTGCCCGACGCCGTCGACGTGGCCCTGCACGACGTGGCCGTCCAAGCGGCCGCCCGCCTGGACACAACGCTCAAGGTTCACCGAATCACCGGCGGCAAGCTCGCCGATAGTGGTGCGGACGAGGGTTTCGCCCATGACGTCGACGCTGAGCTCCCGGCCGTCGATGTCCGTTGCGGTGAGGCACACGCCATTGACCGCGATGGAGCCGCCCAAGCCAAGGCCTTCGGTGGTGCTCGGGGCCGTGAGGCGCAGCGTGGCGCTGGCCTCGCCGTCGTGCTCGACGGACAGGACCGTGCCTTGTTCAGCGACGATTCCGGTAAACATCAGTGTCCTCCTGTGGTGGTGTCCGAGGCGTCCTTGCCCGGAAATGGTTCGTGGTGTTCGGTGTGCGACTTGCTCCAGGCCGGTTTGTTTCCGTCCGATGGTCCGGACCTCAAATGCAGCCTGAGGTCGCGGCCCAGCGCATGGACCGCTCCGCCACCGGCGTCGTCCCAGTTCCAGTGCTGGGCGTCGGCGAGGGTGGAGATGCCGAGATCCATGAGGGCAGGCGTACCGGCACCCAACAGGGTGGGCGCAAGATAGACGATCAGTTCATCCACCAGGCCGGCGGCGAGGAAGCCGCTCAGGATGCGTGAGCCGCCTTCCACCATGACGTGCCGGACGCCTTCGGCGAACAGCAACTCCAAGGCCTCTGACGGGTCGCGGGTCGGCAAATGGATGAACTTGCCGTCAGTCCCCCGCACGGCGGCATCGGCCGGGACCTCCCGCAGCCCCATGACGGCCCGGAGCGGCTGGCTTGGCGATTCCACGCCGTCACTCTCCCGCGCGGTCAGCCGAGGGTTGTCCACCAGGACGGTTTCGGTGCCCACAAGAATGGCGTCGATCAGGCGCCGCAATCCGTGGTTGTCGGCGAGCGATTCAGGGCTGGAGATCCATTGGCTGGTTCCGTCGGCGGCCGCGATCCTGCTGTCGAGGGTCTGGGCAATGTGGAGCGTGACGAAGGGGCGCCTGGCATCCACCGCGTTGAACCACTCGCGGTTCAGCTTCAAAGCCTCGGCCGCGGCGAGCCCGGACCGCACATCCACGCCGGCAGCGCGCAGCCTGCCGGCACCGCCAGCGGCTGGATCGTGGGGATCATCGACGGCGTAAACCACCCGTGATATGCCGGCGTCAATGATCGCAGTGGTGCACGGTCCTGTGCGACCTACGTGGTTGCAAGGCTCCAAGGTCACCACCATGGTTGTTCCCGCGAGGTCGAGGCCTTTCGCCTTCGCCTTGGCGATCGCATCCGCCTCGGCATGTGGCGTGCCTGCGCCGCGGTGGTAACCCGTGATGAGCTGTTCTCCGTTGGGCCCGAGCACAACCGCACCCACCAAGGGATTGGCACCACGGTGTCCCCGCAGGGCCACGTGCAGCGCCGTGTCCATGGCCGCGGACTCAGCTTCCGAAAAATTCGGTTCAATAGCGTCGCTCATGAGAGGGCTCCTGCGGTTTCCGGCTCGGGCGTTGGCCTGAGCGGCCGGCTTTCACGTCGGTCTGCGCGCCACCAGACGAAGAATCCGGCAAGGGTGAAGAACCCGTAAAAGAGGTACATGAAGGCGCTGGCAAAATAGCCCGCGCTGAAAAGCAAGGGAACGCCCACGATGTCCACGGCGACCCAGATCAGCCAGAATTCGGTCCAGCCGCGCGCCATGCCATACGTCGCCAGGAGTGAACCCATGAAGGTCCAGGCGTCCGCCCACACAGGGGGGTAGGAACCCATGGAAGCGAAGACGGGAGTGAGTGCGGCTGTTCCCGCAATCATGGCGGCCACCATGCCGACCCGCGCTGTGGGGCTTGCCCAGCCGGGCACGATGGCGTGGCCATGCGCGCCTGCTTCGAGTCCCCGGCGCCAGCGGTACCAGCCGTAGACGGCGACCGTAATGAACATGATCTGGCGTCCGGCCTGGCCCCACAGGGTTGCCGGCGAGGCGGCGCCGAAGACGTTGCCCAGAAAGACCGTGAGCAGGAGCAGGTTGCCCGCGATTCCGATGGGCCATGCCCAGACTTTGCGGCGCATGCCGCCCAGGGCGCTGGCGAGCCCGAAAATGTTGCCTAGCACTTCGCGAAGAACAAGCACAGATCCGCCTACGGGAATCTGTGCTTCGAAGAGCCATCGCAGAAAGTCCATGTCGTTCCTTCCCTCGAATGCCGCGATGGCTCCGGGGGTGTACGACAGCGCGATGCCGGGCGCACGAAACGCCCAAGCATGACTGTACGTGCTTCTCCCATCCAGACTTTAACTGTCGGTACTGGAGTTCCACCAGTTCAACCGTCCGCCGTCGAGAATCCCGTGAGGGAAACGCGATGGCTCGCGGGTCGCGGACTATAACCGCCGGTTCGGAATTACACCGACCCCGGAGCACGTATGTGTGTTGCTATTCT
Source organism: Arthrobacter sp. SRS-W-1-2016 (assembly GCF_002009585.1). Taxonomy (NCBI): domain Bacteria; kingdom Bacillati; phylum Actinomycetota; class Actinomycetes; order Micrococcales; family Micrococcaceae; genus Arthrobacter; species Arthrobacter sp. SRS-W-1-2016. The sequence goes on from NZ_MTPV01000009.1 coordinate 50,272, forward strand.
GACACAACTGGAGGCATGGACGATGTATTCCCGGTGCAATATGCATGCCATTGCGTCATTGTTGTCACATTGCCGCGTGTCCGGTCACATTGCCGCGAGGCCTGCCGCCCGGAGCCGCTCAATGGCGGCAGCGGGGTCCTCATGTCCGTACACCGCGGAGCCCGCAACGAACACATTCGCACCGGCTTCTGCTGCCCGGACAATGGTCTCCTCGGTGACGCCGCCGTCGACCTGGATGGCGACGCCGATACCCGAGCCCTCGATCGCCGCCCGCGCCCGCCGGATCTTCGGCAGGGTCACGTCCAGGAAGGACTGCCCGCCGAAGCCAGGCTCCACGGTCATGATGAGGAGCATGTCCAGTTCGCTGAGCATGTCCAGGTACGGTTCCACCGGAGTGGCCGGACGGAGGGCCATGCCTGCCTTCGCACCGCGGGCACGGAGCTCACGCGCGAGCTTGATGGGAGCCATCGCCGCTTCCGCGTGGAAAGTCACGGAAGCCACGCCTGCGTCGGCGTAGGCCGGTGCCCAGCGGTCGGCGTCGGCGATCATCAGGTGGGCGTCGAGCGGCACCGGGCTCACGGCCTGGATCCGCTCGACCACCGGAAGGCCGAGCGTCAGGTTCGGCACAAAATGGTTGTCCATGACATCGACGTGGACGGCGTCGGCGTTGCTGATTCTCTTCAGCTCGGCTTCCAGGTTCACGAAGTCCGCGGACAGGATGCTCGGGTTGATACAGCACTCAGTCAAGGCAGTTCCCTCAGTGTTGGTGGCGGTCTGGTGGTTGTGGCAATTCTCCAGCTTAGGTACGCGGGACGTTCAGCCGGGGAAAGGCGCCGAAGGTTACGGCTTCTTCCGGATCAACGCCAGGAACATCGCATCGGTTTGATGCACGTGCGGCCACAGCTGGGCGGTCAACTCGTGCCCGGCGCCGAGGTTGCCGCTCAGGCTGACCGCGTCCACGGCCGCACCGGCGTCGATCTGCTCCAAGTCGTCCCGCTTGCGCAGGACATCGCTGACGACGGCGGTGGTTTCGGCCGGGTGCGGGGAGCACGTCACGTACGCCACCACTCCGCCCGGTTTGACGGCGTCGATGGCCGAATTGAGCAATTCACGCTGCAGCGGTCCGAGATCGGCAAGGTCCTTGGGGGTCCGCCGCCAGCGCGACTCGGGCCTGCGCCGCAGGGCGCCCAGGCCGCTGCAGGGAACGTCGACCAGCACGCGGTCGAAGGCCTCGGGTTGTTCTTTTCCGACGTCGCGGCCGTCGCCAACCCTCACGGTCCAGGAGTCCGCGGGAACCGCAGAGAGGGCTTGGCTGACCAGCTTGGCCCGATGCTCCGCGGGTTCGTTGGCCAGGAGGGTCGCACCTTCCTGGTGGGCGAGGGCTGCCAGCAACGCGGCCTTGCCGCCGGGACCGGCACACAGGTCCAGCCATTTCTCGCCGTCTTGGGTGGCCTGTCCGAGGTCCACACCCGCGACGGCGCGGGCTACCAGCTGCGATCCGACGTCCTGGACGCGCGTGGTGCCCTCGCGGATGGAGGACATGCGCCCCAGGTCGCCGCCGCTGGACAGCGCCGAGTCGATCACGAGTTCACCCGGAGTGGCCCCGTTCTCCAGGGCTTCATCGAGGTTGCCGATGCCGGGAAGCGCCACGAGGTTCACCACAGGGGCGGCGTTGTCGGCTTCGAGCAGTTCGGTGATTTCACTCGCGGGACGGCCATGCATGACGAGCGACTGGCGCAGCGCCCTGACGATCCATTCCGGGTGCGCATGGCGTACGGAGGCGATCCTGGTTTCGTCGGTCTCGTTCTCCAGCAGGTGGTCGAGCCACTCCGGGAGCGTCCTGGCGGTGACTTTTCGGAGCACGGCGTTGATGAGCGACGACGGGCCGGCCCCGATGACCGCGCGGGCCAGCCCGACAGTCTGGTCGAGGGCTGCGTGGGCAGGAACGCGCATGGCGAGCAGTTGGTGGGCACCCAGCCGCAATGCATCCAGGACTGCCGGATCGAGTTGGTCGAGCGGCCGGTCGACACACTCGGCCAGGACGGCGTCGTACATTCCTTGGCCGCGCAGCGCTCCGTAGCTCAGTTCGGTGGCGAATCCGGCGTCGCGCTTGTCGAGGTGGTGGTGGCGGATCCGTGAGGGCAGCACGAGGTTCGCATACGCGTCTTCCGAAGCGACGGCGCGCAAGACTTCGAAGGCCACCAGTCGCGCCGGATCCGCGCGTCGGGTCCGCTGGGACGGTGCGTTGGTGGTGAAACCGCGTTGCGGGCCCCTGTTGCGTTCGCGGCCTTGGGCGTTGCGGTTGCTTTCGCCGCGGGGACCGCGGTTGCCGTGGCTACCGCCGTCCCTGTTCCCACTGTTGTCGGAGCTGCGCCGGCCGGACTCATTCATTCGAATTCCACGCTTTCTGGTGTTGCCAAACCACGGGCCCAGTCGGCCGACGGCATCATCTTTTTGCCCGCAGGCTGGATCTGCCCGAGCTGCACCGCATGGGATCCGGTCCCGACCAGGACGTTCTTGCCGTCAACCCGGATCTTGCCGGGTGCAAGGTCCCGGATGTCCGGGCGCAATCCCACGGGTTCCAGCTTGACCCGCTGCCCGTCGAGCATGGTCCACGCTCCCGGTTCAGGGGTGGCCCCCCGGGCCCTGCGGTTGATGGCGAGGGCCGGTTGCGTCCAGTCGAGCCGGCCGTCGTCGAGCGTCAGTTTGGGCGCGAGCGAAACGTCGCCTCGCTGGGGCACCGGAGCCGCACTGCCGGACCCGACGGCGGACAGAGTCTGGGTGAGCAGGACCGCGCCGCTGCGCGAGAGCCGCTCCAGCAAGTCGCCCGCCGTGTCTTCGGGGCGGACGGTTTCCGTCAAGGTCCCGAAAACCGGCCCGGTGTCGAGTCCTTCTTCCAGGAGGAAGGTGGCCGCCCCGGTGATGTCATCGCCGGCGATGACCGAGCGTTGGACCGGTGCGGCTCCCCGCCAGGCGGGGAGCAGGGAGAAGTGGAGGTTGATCCAGCCGTGGCGCGGCACACCGAGTGCGGCTTTGGGGACAAGGCCTCCATAGGCGACGATCGCTGCGACGTCCGGCTCATATGAAGCGATCCGCTCCGTTGTCCCGGCGTCCACCTTGGAGGCGTGGATGATGTCGATGCCGAGTTCAGCGGCACGTGCTGCCACGGGCGACGGCGTCAGGATCCGTTTGCGGCCGGTCGGGGCATCCGGCCTGGTCAGCACCGCCACGACCTCGAAACCCGCCTCGATCAGCGCGTCAAGGGACGGTACGGCGACGGCCGGAGTGCCGGCGAAGAGCACCCTCATTCGGCGGCGCCGAAGCTGCCGAAGCTGGAGCCCACGGTATTGGCCCTCTTGGCGGTGGTCCGTTCGGTCACGGAGTGGTAGTCCGCCGCGCGGATGGCCCGGAGGGCGGTTTTCCGGTCCTCACCCTCGAGGCGGTCAGTGAACAGGATCCCGTCAAGGTGGTCGGTCTCGTGCTGGAAGCAGCGGGCAAGCATGCCCTCCGCCTCGACGGACACGGGATTGCCGTGCAGGTCCACGCCGGTTGCGCGGGTGGTCCTGCGGCGACGGACCGGAAACGCGAGTCCGGGAATGGAGAGGCAGCCTTCCACTTCGTCGGGCTGGAAATCATCGCTGCTCTCGAGCACGGGGTTGATGATGTGGCCTTCCACGCCGCCGATCCGGTAGGTGAAGACACGCTGGCTCACGCCGACCTGCGGCGCGGCGAGCCCTGCACCGTCCACGTCTTCCATCGTCTCGGTCATGTCCGACACAAGTTTGGCGAGCTCAGGCCCGAATTCCGTGACTGGATCAGCAACCGTGCGGAGCACGGGATCGCCGATGATACGGATACTCAAAATGGCCATGTGCTGTCTTTCCTCACGATCGGCGAAGCTTCGGTCCCGGCAAAAGGGGCCTAGGCCAGTTTAGTTGAGCCTGCGGGTGCCGTGGCGGCAGGGTACGACGGCGGAGCCACAGGGAGCAGCGCCGTTCCGGCTGCGGCCACGTCGGCAGACATCTCCCACACTCTCTTCAAGGCGCAGAACTTCCACCAGTGGTGTTTGAGGACGTCCGGGTTGGCCCGCTGGGGACGCACTTCGGTCTCGCCGATAGCCACCGCGAGGAGAACCGGGTTTTCACCGTATTTCCAAGGTTCCCACTCCCCTGCCACTGGATCCACAAGGCTCTCCTCGGCTTTCATTCCCGCGACAAGCTGCATCACCACCTTGTCGTCGAGGGGCTTCACCGTTCCATCGCGGGTGGTGCCTTTGGTCTTGTAGTCGATCAGGCAAACCCTGCCATTGATTTTGGCCACGAGGTCCAGGGTTCCGGCGTAGCCCACGCTGGCGTTCCACACGGTGATCTCGGGCGCGATGGGTTCCACCCGGTACAACTCCCACCATTCATCGAAGCGGGCCGCGAACGCTTCCTCTCCGTTTGAAACGAGATCATCGAGTGTTTCCTTCACGCGGTGCGGGCGTCCGAGGGCGCGGAGGGCCACTTGCTCGCAGTAGTTGTGCACGCGGTCTCCGCGGCGCGCAGCGTCGTCCCGGTACACCTCCGCTGCCTTGGCTGCTTTGTTGACTGCCTGCCTCAACTTGGCAGGACTGGAAAGGTGCTGCGGGAGTTCGGGATCTTTCGCCAAGCTGCTGGCACCCATGTAGCCGAACCAGCCGTCCAGGGAATGGGCCTGCTGGCCGATCACCGTGGTGATGGAAGGAACCGAGAAGGCCTCGGACGTGGACCGGGCATACATCCGGCCGTATTCGGTGGCATGGGCAAGCAGTGGATCTGTCATGGGAAAACTCTTTCACACACCGCTGACAGGAAGACGCGGAGCCTTTGTGGCCGACCACGGGACGTCCCGGGCGCGCTGTTAGCGCGCTATTTAACGCGCTATTTAACGAGACCGTACGCATGGTGCACTTGGTTCTGTGACTCACGGTGCCATAATTGGTCACGTCCTCGGCTACGGGAGCAAATCTTGGTCCTCGATATAACAACTCTGCGAGTCGCCCTTGGCGTTGTCGCCCTGACGCTGCTCCTTTTGTTCTATGCATCCTTCAGGCGCACGCGATCGTCGTACAACGGGTGGTGGTGCATCGCACTCCTGTGCTTCCTGGCTGGAAACCTGGCCTTCCTCCTCAACGGGACGCCGCATCAAGTCTGGGCGAATCCCTCGGGGAACGTCCTGTTGGTGGCGGGCGCGCTCAGCGTGTGGACCGGCGCCCGGTCCTTGAGGATGCTGCCGCCCCCCAAATGGCAGTTTGCTACTGCGTGTGGAGTCACGACCCTTGCCTCCGTGTTGGAGAGCCCCGGTTACAACACCTGGTCCGGAGGCTTGGTATATCTGGGGTTCATGACGCTGGGCATCGCTTTGGCGTCCCGCGATCTGTGGCGCCTGGATTCCAGCTACTCCCATGTGCACAAGTCGATGGCCTTGGCCGCCGGTTTCCTTGCCGCCTACTATTTTTGCCGCCTTGCCGTTTACCTCGTCGAAGGTCCCACCGGCCCGACCTTCCGTATGTATTTTGGCCCGTCGATTGCCAGCCTCGTCACGCTGGTACTCCTGGTTGCCGTGTCCTTCAGCATGACCGCCCTCAGCAACGATCAGCTGATCAACCGGCTCAGTGAGCGCGCTGCCCGCGACAACCTGACCGGGCTTCTCAACCGTGGCACTTTCATGGACCTGGCCACCCAGGAACTCGAGCGCCTCCACGCTTCAAGCTCGGTCGCTTCCTTGATCCTGGCCGACCTGGACCACTTCAAGGCGATCAACGATGAGTACGGCCATGCCGCCGGCGACGCCGCGCTGCAGGCATTCGCGGCTGCGTGCAACGAGTCGGTACGATCCACCGACCTGGTCGGACGATACGGGGGCGAAGAGTTCATCCTGCTTTTGCCGGGAGCCAGCCAGGAACGGGCCGAAAGCATCGCGGCCGACATCAATCGTGCCTTGGCGGCAAGCAAAGACCTCGAGGACATCCACATTCCTACCGTGAGTTACGGAGTCACCTCCACCGGGTTCGACGCCGTCGACCTCACCGCGATGATTGCCGCTGCAGACACGGCCCTCTACGAAGCCAAGTCACTCGGAAGGAACAGGGTGGTCAGGGCAGCGCCCCGCGGATAACGGCAAAGCTCCCCCGCGTGTGACTTACATCACACGATACTGTGATTTGAACCACATAGGGTTTCGATTGTGACTTGCATACTCAGGTGTAACCTGATATGCGACACCAGTGATGGTGCTGGTGCTGACCAAGGAGTCGTGCCATGAGTATCGAATCAAGTTCTGCCGCGGGAACCACCCCGGCCGATAGTGGTCACCGGGCTGGAAACCCCCTCTCAGCCCAGAGTGTTGCGGCATCCCCGCAGGCGAGCGCCAGTCCCCCGTTTGCCGATCCTGCAGCCTTGGGTTTGGGCGCATTCGCGTTGACCACTTTTGTCTTGAGCGTCGTCAATGCCGGCCTGATCGCCAAGGGCGACGAACCCGTGGTCCTTGGGTTGGCTCTCTTCTACGGCGGCCTCGCACAGTTCGGCGCCGGGATCTGGGAATTTGCCAACCGCAACGTCTTCGGCGCGACAGCCTTCTGCTCGTACGGGGCGTTCTGGCTGTCCTTCTGGTTCCTGGCCCAGTTCAGCGCGGCCGGCCTTCCACCGGCGGACGCCGGCAAGGGCGTCGGCCTCTACCTGCTGGCGTGGGCCATCTTCACCGCATACATGACCATTGCCGCGTGGCGTGTCAGCATGGGCGTCTTCGCGGTTTTCGTTGCCCTGACCCTGACCTTCATCGCCCTGTTCATCGGCGCCTTCGCCGCGTCCGCCGCCATGACGATGCTCGGCGGCTGGCTGGGCATTGTGACTGCGCTCATCGCTTGGTACTGCTCCCTCGCGGTGGTCGCGAACTTTACGTTCAAACGAGTCCTGCTTCCCGTGGGACCACGGTGACCGGTGATGGCCGACTACCCGACAGAACCGGATGAAACCCTCGCAAACCTGCTGCACGAACAACGGCGATTCCCCCCGGAAGCCGGCTTTACCGCCCAAGCCAACGCCACGGCGTCGGACTATGAAGAGGCCGACGCCGACAGGCTGGCTTTCTGGGCGAGGCAGGCGGAGCGGCTGGACTGGTCGCAAAAATGGTCAGAGGTCCTGGACTGGTCCAACCCGCCATTCGCCAAATGGTTCGTCGGGGGCAAGCTGAATGCAGCCTACAACTGCCTGGACCGGCATGTCGTCGCCGGCCGCGGAGACAAAATCGCCTACTACTTCGAAGGGGAAGGCGGAGATACCCGCACCATCACCTATGCCCAGCTCACGGACATGGTCTGCCAGGCAGCGAATACGTTGACTGATTTGGGCGTCACGGCAGGAGACCGGGTGGCCATCTACATGCCGATGATCCCGGAGACCATCGTGGCGATGCTGGCTTGCGCCCGGATCGGGGCTCCGCACACTGTCGTCTTCGGCGGGTTCTCCGCGGACGCCCTGCGGACGCGGATCCACGACTGCGACGCCCGGATCGTCATCACCTCCGACGGCGCCTACCGCCGCGGCAAGGCAACCGGGCTGAAGCCCGCCGTCGACGAGGCCCTGCTGGACTGCCCGGACGTCCGCAACGTCCTCGTGGTCCGACGCACAGGCCAGGAGATCGACTGGATCCAGGGGAGGGATATCTGGTGGCATGAGTCGGTTGAGTTGGCGTCCACTGACCACCAGGCCGAAGCTTTCGATGCCGAGCATCCGCTGTACGTGATGTACACCTCGGGGACAACCGGCAAGCCCAAGGGCATTCTGCACACCACCGGCGGCTACCTCACGACATGCGCCTACACGCATTGGGCTGTGTTCGACCTGAAAGCTGCCTCCGACATTTTCTGGACAGCAGCGGACATCGGATGGGTCACCGGGCACAGCTACATCGTGTACGGTCCCCTGGCCAATGGCGCCACCTCCGTGCTGTACGAAGGGACTCCCGATACCCCGCACCAAGGCCGCTGGTGGGAAATCATCGACAAGTACAAAGTTTCGATTCTCTATTGCGCCCCCACCGCGATCCGCACGTTCATGAAGTGGGGCGCCCAGATACCGGCAAAGTACAGCCTCGGGAGCCTGCGTGTGATCGGGACGGTGGGCGAGCCGATCAACCCGGCAGCGTACATCTGGTACCGGGAAAACATCGGGCACAACCGCACTCCCGTTGTGGACACCTGGTGGCAGACCGAGACCGGGTCCATCATGATCAGTCCGCTCCCTGGAGTTACGGCGGGCAAACCGGGTGCCGCCATGAAAGCGCTGCCCGGGATCGTGGCCGACGTCGTGGATGACGCGGGGGCGCCGGTTGCCAACGGTTCCGGCGGCTATCTGGTGTTGAAGGCGCCGTGGCCCTCCATGCTGCGCACCATCTGGGGCGACGACGAGCGGTACGTGGAGACCTACTGGTCACGGTTCCCGGGTCTCTACTTCACAGGAGACGGCTCGAAGAAGGACGAGGACGGAGATATCTGGCTTCTGGGCCGGGTCGACGATGTGATGAACGTGGCTGGGCACCGGCTCTCGACGACGGAAATCGAATCGGCACTGGTTTCGCATGCGAAAGTCGCGGAAGCCGCCGTCGTCGGCGCCACCGACGAAACCACGGGGCAAGCGATCGTCGCCTTCGTCATCCTCCGCAGCGAGGCGGGCGACGGCGGCCCGGAAGTGGTGCAGGAGCTGCGTGAGCATGTTGCCAGGGAAATCGGCAAAATCGCCCGGCCCCGCCAGATCATGGTCGTGGCTGAACTGCCCAAGACCCGGTCCGGGAAGATCATGAGGCGGCTGCTCAAGGACGTCGCACAGGACCGGCCGATCGGGGATGTCACGACCTTGGCGGATTCGTCGGTCATGGACCTGATCAAGGCCGGGATGCCGGGAGGAGCTGGAGGGCAGCGCTAACCTGTGGCATCCGCTGGCACCCGGACAACAAAAGGGAGCCCCTCCGGCCTGCGTTTCCGCGGCCGGAGGAGCTCCCTTTCCTGGTGGGCGATACTGGGTTCGAACCAGTGACCTCTTCGGTGTGAACGAAGCGCGCTACCACTGCGCCAATCGCCCGTGCACAAGAAGACTAACCGACCCCGGCCGGAATTCAAAAATCGGGGCAACCACCGCGAAAATGCGTGTGAATCACATTGGTGTAACTCGCAAAATCCGCGCCAATTCAAGGAACTAACGCTCATTGCGTACGATTCGGGCAGATCGATTTGGAGTTTCCCGGAACCTCCTATAGAGTTTTTACTCGTCGGAAAGCGACGGAATGCCCCCTGCGGACAGGCCGTCCAAGAAGACATGCGGACGTAGCTCAGCTGGTAGAGCACCACCTTGCCAAGGTGGATGTCGCGAGTTCGAATCTCGTCGTCCGCTCGCAGGACACTGTCACGGCATTGAGTTCTTGGAACCTCAGGAATCGTGCTTACACGGTGGGTTGGCCGAGAGGCGAGGCAGCGGCCTGCAAAGCCGTATACACGGGTTCGAATCCCGTACCCACCTCGGTGAAAACCTTGGTTTCCGGTCCAGGCCGGATTGCATTTGGGCGATTGGCGCAGCGGTAGCGCGCTTCCCTGACACGGAAGAGGTCACTGGTTCGATCCCAGTATCGCCCACCAAGGCAAGGCAACTTGCTTGTTGATGAAGGTCCGGCCCGCCGGAACGCATCATGTGCGGACGTAGCTCAGCTGGTAGAGCACCACCTTGCCAAGGTGGATGTCGCGAGTTCGAATCTCGTCGTCCGCTCTCGTATTTTAAGGTCCCGGCAACGGGCCGGCCGGCTTATGCCGATCCGGGCGATTGGCGCAGCGGTAGCGCGCTTCCCTGACACGGAAGAGGTCACTGGTTCGATCCCAGTATCGCCCACCAAGGCAAGGCAACTTGCTTGTTGATGAAGGTCCGGCCCGCCGGAACGCATCATGTGCGGACGTAGCTCAGCTGGTAGAGCACCACCTTGCCAAGGTGGATGTCGCGAGTTCGAATCTCGTCGTCCGCTCTCGTATTTTAAGGTCCCGGCAACGGGCCGGCCGGCTTATGCCGATCCGGGCGATTGGCGCAGCGGTAGCGCGCTTCCCTGACACGGAAGAGGTCACTGGTTCGATCCCAGTATCGCCCACCAAGGCAAGGCAACTTGCTTGTTGATGAAGGTCCGGCCCGCCGGAACGCATCATGTGCGGACGTAGCTCAGCTGGTAGAGCACCACCTTGCCAAGGTGGATGTCGCGAGTTCGAATCTCGTCGTCCGCTCCACTCCCCTATCCCGGCCCGGTTCCACTGGCCTAAAGCAGGGACATCTATTCAAGCAGCTCCGCCGGAGCTGCTTTTTTTGTGCCCTGGACGCTCGCCTACGGGGTCCGCGGGTTATAGGACAAAACGTGTGTAAATCCCGGGCGCGTCATGATCGTCCTGCCCAGCCTGTGCGGTGCCAGAGTCCT